>DASSXK010000477.1:0-13680 GCA_035703945.1 Ktedonobacteraceae bacterium
TAGATGCGTCACTAAATCCAATAAAATATCAGACGATAACATAGACATCCCTTAAAAATTCATCACAAAGTGCAAGCTACGCCGCAAGCATGTGTAGGAGACTGGAAAATTGGACAAAGGAGGCTGGATAGGAATTTTAGGCTGGCTTAAAGTGCGTATGTTACATCACCACATATATTTTTAGTCCTTAAACCTTAGCAAGGATGAGCTTGATAAATTCCTGAGCCATATTCTCTATTGTTATAATACATACCCCAAAAAGTGCTCTATTTTTTAGGTAATCTTCGTGAAAAGGCCAAATTGTGAGCAGGATTGCCAGAAATATGTGAAAAGTTTCTCTCCTTCAGAGGGCAATTGTATGCTACTATTTATTCAGACAGACAGATAAATCCGTTCCATTCATGTTATCGCCTGCTCCCTGGACATAGAGCCAGTAAAGCTCAGGCAATTGGCTATCGGACTCATCCTTTCAGAGCAGCCCGTCAGGGGCTACCAGGACCAATTCATTACCAACCAGACATTTATGGGGGAGGAATTGCATTGTCACACTTCTTGCAATCGCATCCAGCGGACAAGCGGCACCCAGATCAACCCGCAATGCAAAAGAGCTGGCATCGACGCGTAACTTTCAGGCATGCAGGCCTGCTAGCCGCTATTTTGCTTGGTCTCTCGCTTTTCTCATTCATCTCTTCACCAACCAGTTATGCCAGCGGCGGCTCATACATCACCTGGGATTCATCTATGATCTATGCCGGCCAAAATAATGGTAATCCGCTTGGTCCAGTCGGAGAGCCAGGCGCGGTCCATGGATTGCTCTATGCCGGACCAAACACGCAGCTTGAGTTGGTTCTGGTGCCAGGGGACGCCACGCTTGACATCAACACCTGTAATACCGGTCAGATCTCTCTGGGCACAGTTACCACCAATGCAAGTGGTCAATTTGACTTCAACTTCAAATGGCCGAGTAACGCCAGTAGTGGCTCTTATAGTATCTGTGCAATTGATACGACAACGCATACGCCTGTGATTAACCAGGACGGCGGTCCCTTCAGTGTCCTGAGTGCCAATTCTCCCACCCTCAACCAGGATGTGTCTACAGTAACGCAAGGTAACACCGTGACAATTAGCGGCCAAAACTGGTTGCCACCACAACCAATCACAGTTTATATTGGCAAATGCGCGGCCTGTGATGGTCCACCCCTGACCTCGCTTGATACGGCCTCTACGGGCACCAATGGCAGCTTTAGCGTCGCCATCACAATTCCGCCCAGCGCCACTCCGGGCAACTATATTATTGATGCAATCAGCAAACGTGGCAATCCACTCGATGCATACTTTATTAATGGTCCGCTATCCCTGGGTATTCAAGCTGCTGCTGTTGTTCCAACCCCCACCCCTACGGCAACTTCAGCGACTCCCACGCCTACGCCTGTCGCAACCGCGACCCCTGTGATGACGCCCGTTGCCACCCCTACTTCCGTTCCCAGCAATGATCACATTACACAGCCGACGACCCCGATCGACACCAATAGTAGCTTCCTGAGCCTGCCTCTTGTGATTGGAGGCCTGGCCGCCCTATTGCTGCTGATCGTGATTATCGTTGGCCTGATCATGTGGACGCGTTCCGGCCGCCGGCAGCAACAACTTCCTTCCGGTCCAATCTATCCACAGGGAGCGTTTACAAATTATCCTCCGCCTGTGTATCCAGCATCACAGCCTGCTAATCTGGCCCAGAATATAGTTGCACCTGTTATCCAACAACCCGTTGCGCCACCTGTTGCCAGTCCAATCACGCCGGTTATCACGCCCACCTACCCTCCGGCACAGGATCAGGCACCAGCAGTTCAAACGCAGCAAGCAACAGTCGTTTCACCGCTATCACCGCCTCCGGGTACAAATGCAGCGGTAGGCAGCGATCCTTACGCGCCGGTTGGTTTCTGTGCCTCCTGTGGGGCACCATTTGTCAGCGGAGCACAGTTCTGTGGCGAGTGTGGCAAATCTATTACCAACATCGCCGCCAATCCTACTATGGCCGGGGATCTCTAAAAAACACGTTTCTGGTCTCCAGGCAGTAAAAAAATAAGCCAGGCTGCTTCCACATTCTAGTATGGAAGCAGCCTGGCTTTGTACTTATCGATCTTTGTTTTTGTGTTAGACGATTAAAGCGGGAGCGACAAGTTTGGCTGCCGATCCGCTTAGATGCTCGCATGATCCCCATGTTAGCAGTTTGCCATTCCAATTGTCCTCGCTCAGATCAATCTCAATCTCCGTGATCGAGCAATTATTAATATCAATCTTAATCAATTCTTTAATTTCGGCATTCTGGCAGAGATCTTTTATCGTCATTGTAAAGAGGCCCCCATGGCCCGCAATCACAATATTTTTGTTATCTTTGCCGGCAACAATCTTACGAATTCCGCTCTGCATTCGTTCCAGTAGCTGGATGTAGTTTTCCCCTCCGGGAAACGAGAGTTCTGGCTTGCCCTGCAACCAATCTGTCACCGTTTGAATGTACAGTTTCCAATCCTCTTTCGTTGGATTATGTCCCTCAAGTGTGCCGACATTAATTTCACGGAACTCTTCCATCTGGATTACGGGCAGGTCGTGAGGCTCTGCGATAAATTGCGCGGTTTCAAGCGTACGCTTGAGTGGAGAGGAGTAGACTTCGTCAACGGGGATATTTTTGAAGAATTCGCCTGTCTGGCGAGCCTGCATAATACCTTTTTCATTTAATGAATAATCAATAGCTTTATAAGAAAATTTTTTATCAACGTTCGCAGGATTTTCACCATGTCGTACGAGGTATAAGCGGTTCAAGATCTATAGTCTCCTTGTATATCACTGAGTGCTCGTTTTGCGAGGCAAAAAAAGCGGGCTACCGGTAAATACCGCGTAACCCCACAGCAGAGTGGTGGTATGTACATTGCGGATGGGTTCAGGCTAACTTCGTAGTTCTCTGACAATTTCAGATCGCCCTTTCCTTTATTATACAATCTTTCGGCTCATACCATTTTCAGACAGCCAAATAGGGGAGGGCCCCAACGCCCATGCGGTCAGCCGAGCACAACTACGCAAAGCGCCTCTGTTGAAGCCCTGAGAGGAGAATTTTGAGCGGGAGAAAACGCTCAATAATTGCGGCAAAACTAAAAAGGTGGAAACTACGGAGACGGGACGTTCGATCGTAGGAACTGATCGCGCCCCTTGTTCTAATAGTATTCATAGTTACTCGGTTACTATAATAAAAGTATAAATTACAGATACAAGAAAGTCAAGTATAAATATGCCTGATAATATTTTTACAGTATTAGATTCATCAATCTATATATTATGATGCATAAGAAACCAACTAGCAGGGGATAAAAGGGAGAAAGGAAGGGCAGGGAGTTTATACCTGGGAGCAAACCCGATTTTTGAGACAGATTGTTAAGGATTTTACTCCTGCCCTTCAATTCAGTATAAGGGATTATCCAAAATTCGTTTAGTGCCGCCTGCGGCGGCGTGGCAGAGAGGGGGGAGGCAGCAGGGCGCAGCCCTGCGACCCAGGCAAGTGGCTTCGCCCCTTGCAACCCCATTTCTGCGCATGCCAGGGGGAAGCTCTTTACAACCCCATTTCTGCACATGCCAGGGGAAGTTCTTTGCAACCCTATTTTCACACACGCTAATGGGAAGTTCTTCGTAACCCATTTTCGCAAGCTTGCCAGAACGCAAAAAAAGAGCCGCTTCCCAGGCGTGGGAAAGTGGCTCTTTTGCTCTGTTTTAACGATTGCCTTATGAATGAGCAACAGGAGTGGCCGCACCCGAAATGGATTGAGGGGCGGAAGTTCCGTAGGAACGGATGGAGGCAAGTTCCTCATTCGAAAGAACTTTTTCCTTTGTTGCGTCGAAAACGACATCGTCGCGGCGGCAATAGAAGAGACTTTGCCAGCGTGCCATTGACTCATCCCAGGCGGGCAAAAGTTTCTCGCTCTCTTGGTCTCCTCGCAACACCCGCTGAAAAGCATAGAACGACGTTGCCAGCGTGGCAACAATGATTGCCAGGGTAATAACTACCTGAAACCAGGATGTTGAGGCATTACCAAGCAAAACAATAATAAAAAACACTGCAATCCCAAGCACCACAACCAAAGGAAAAATAAATTTCATCATTGAGACCTGTCTTACAGGCATCGGGGGCGGAGCCAGACGCTGCACTCCTGAATCAAAAGCCCCCTGAATTCGTTGTACTTTATCTGCCCGATGACACACAGGACAGAGAATTTTACGGATTTGGCTTTCATAAGCTGCCATGAACGCGACCTCCTTATAGATGCTCAACATTGCAAGTAAGCATCAAGAGTTTATAATATCGAAAAACAGCATACCACGTTGCACATTTTTAGACAATAACGTGGAAAATTCCAGCAGTCCATTCAATTCGCTGACTGAACGCACGTGAAAGCTGACAGAAAATTTGCCAGCATCACTCCACACAGGAAGCTGCGAGAGCTTCCTGCTTGAGAAGCGTTCAGGAGGCGCGTGAGCGCCGTTGCGACGTGTCTTGTCATAGTAAGCGGTCATATAACATCACCTGGAACACCTGGCACTTCACTCCTATTGTAGGGTAACTTGCCCTATTTTGTACAGAGCAGGTTCGATTCAATCGAATTGACACTGACCGCCAGACTCGATACACTGAAAACAAAAAGCTTTACACAGATAGTACGTATTGCACATCTATACAGGTATACAGAGAGGTTTTAGCCTTCAATGAGTACAGCGGCAATCACAATTTTGGGCCTGGGGCCGGGACGTTGGGACGATCTGACGCTCCAGGCTCACGAACTTCTAGCTCAATCGGTTACACAACAGCACAGTGTCCATTTCCGAACCTTTATCCATCCAACCGTCGATCAGATTCGACAGGCCTTTCCCGATCTCTCGCTTCTCTCCTTTGATCATCTCTATGATGAATCCGAGAACTGGGAAACCCTCTACCAACAAATAGCCAGCGAGGTCTGCGCTCAAGCAACAAAACAGCCAGTCATCTACGCGGTTCCGGGCCATCCATTGATTGGCGAAACGTCAGTCCAGCACGTGCTCCAGATGGCACGTGAACAGGGACTCACTACCACTATCGTCGCTGGCCTCTCTTTTCTGGAACCAACGTTTACAGCCCTGGAGCTCGATCCCTTTGCCAATGGCACTCAGATTCTGGACGCCACCGTCCTGGCAGCCCTGGATACAACCGAGGTGGGGGGCAAAGTTATCCCAACGATTCCTCTGCTTGTCACCCAGGTCTATAACCGCCGCGTTGCCAGCGCCGTCAAGCTGGCCCTGAGTGAAATCTATCCTGATGAATGGAAGGTCAAGCTTGTCCGTGCGGCTGGAGTCGATAGCGAAGAGGCAGTAGAAGAGATGTCTCTATTTGAGCTTGATCGCCGAGGTCAGGGTTTGATTAACCATCTCTGCACCCTTTATATACCACCACTGGATGAATTAACCGCTCTGCGCCTCCCCGAAACCCTGCGCTACATTATTATGCGACTGCGCCGCGAGCCCGATGGCTGTCCCTGGGACCGCAAGCATACACACCAAACATTGGTGCGCTATGTCATTGAGGAGGCCTACGAGGTCGTCGAAGCTCTGGAAGAAAATGATCTGGAGAAGCTGCCTAACGAGCTTGGTGATCTGTTACTTCAAGTTTATTTACATGCTGAGATTGCTCGCCAGTCCGAAGAGTTCAACCTTGGGGATGTCTTTGAAGAGATCAATGCCAAAATGATTCGTCGCCATCCTCACGTCTTCGGCGAAGTCGAAGTTGATCACGCCGACCAGGTAATCAAAAACTGGGAGGAGATCAAACGTCAGGAACGCATCGACGCAGGCAAAGATCTGCGCCAGGAGAGTGCGCTCGACAATATTCCTCAGGCTCAGCCAGCCATCGTTGTAGCCCAGGAATATCAGAAACGCGCCATCAAGGCTGGTTTCAATTTTCAAAATGTCGATGATCTGCTAGCCAAACTTAATGAAGAGATCGAAGAACTGAAAGAAGCGACAACGCCCGAACACAAACTTGAAGAATTCGGCGACCTGCTCTGGATGCTCATCCGCCTTGCTCAAAGCATGCACGTTGACGCCGAACAGGCCATTCGATCCACCAACCGCAAATTTCGGCAACGTTTCCAACACATGGAAGAACAGGCCCGCAATGCCGGTCGCACCATTGCCAGCTATACCATTGAAGAACAAATCAATCTCTGGAAGCAAGCAAAAGTCGAACTAAAAGAAACTACCGCTTAGCCGTCAAAAGCGGGGTTGCAAGGGGCGTCAGCCCCTTGCCTGGGTTCCAGGGCTGTGCCCTGGCCACCCTATCCCCCCTCACCAGCCACCGCCGCCGGCGCGTAAAAAAACAGTTTGACTGATTAGAACCTATATACTACAATAATTCCAATGTATAACGAGCCTGGCAAAAAAATGCGAAGTGAACTACTGGCCTGGTTTGCAAGCGAGGGCTTACTCTTAGAGGATATAGTCTGCTCGCCCGAAGATCCCGAATATGACGAAGTCAAAGTCACCGTACGTGCTCCGGTGATCGCACTCAGTCGTTCCGACGAAGATTATCGCCAGTGTCCCGACCCGGTCGAATTTGGCTATCCCGAATCCTGCCTGGAGATGATGAATCTGGAGGATTTTCATGCCTTCGTCCTCCAATGGTTTGAACGCGCGATCGCGGCTGGCAAGGGCCACTGTTATGTCTGCAATAAAATCCTGAGCCTGGAGGATGATAGCAAGCCCTGGGACGCTGTTTTCATAACAAAAGATATGTATTGTTGGCTCCTGGTGCATTTCGACTGTAAACGCTATTTGAATCGCGACCTTAAGGGCCGCAACCCCTTCGAAATGTCGATTGCACCGCCCGAGCAGTTTGACCTACATCTGTGATAAAAAGAGGAAGATATGGACAAAGATCAGGTTGCGCACCTCCTGGACGAAATTGCCACGCTGCTGGAACTCAAAGAAGGCAGCAATTCCTTTGAGATTCGGGCCTATCAAAATGCCTCCCGCGCCCTTAGTTCGCTGGATGGCTCACTTGAAGACCTGGTTCGCGAGGGGAAACTAAAAGGCACCCCCGGCCTGGGAGCCAGCACCATCAAGAAGATCGAAGAGGCGGTCAACACCGGCAAAATCGCGTTCTACGACGAGCTGCGCGACAGCACGCCCCAGATCAAAATTGAAATGATTCGCATTCAGGGTGTAGGACCCAAAAAGGTCAACACAATTTATAACCAGCTACACGTCAACAGCATTGCCGAGCTAGAGCAGGCCTGCAAAGATAATCGCGTTGCCAAAATTCCAGGTTTCGGCAAAAAGACGCAGGACAACATCCTGCAAGGGCTGGCGTTCCTGGCTCAGCACTCCGACCGCTTCCTGTATCCAGTAGCAGAAAACGAGGCCGAGCGTATTCGGACTGCCCTGGCCGAGCTTCCCGAAGTAGTGCGTCTCCAGGTTGGCGGCAGCCTGCGAAGGCGACGTGAGACCGTCAAAGACATCGACATGGTCCTCAGTATCGCCGATGACGCCGGAGACGATGCACGCCGCAAAATCATGGACTTCTTCACCAGTCAACCGACTGTGACAGCGATTACTGGCAAGGGTCTGACCAAGTCCAGCGTTATCCTCAGTAGTGGCATTGCGATGGATTTACGGGTTGTCAACGATGCCCAATTCCCCTACACACTGCACCATTTCAGCGGCTCCAAAGAGCACCATATTCCCCTGCGCAGACGTGCCCTCAGCATGAATATGACGATCAACGATTACGGTCTCTTCCGTGGCAAGGAATCCGAAGGCAAACTGGAATTGATTCCCTGCAAAGACGAAACTGATATTTATCGCGCCCTGGGTCTGGACTACATTGAGCCAGAGCTACGCGAAGACATGGGCGAGATCGAAGCAGCCGCCAAACATACGCTGCCCGAACTCGTCAAGGAAAGCGATCTCAAAGGCGTCCTGCACGTACACTCCACCTGGAGCGATGGGCACAACACGATTCGCGAAATGGCCGAAGCCTGCATCCAACGAGGCTTCCAATATCTCGGACTCACCGACCACAGTAAGGCCGCCGCCTACGCCAATGGTCTGAACGAAGAGACGATCAAACGGCAACACGCCGAAATCGATCAGATTAATGAAGAGCTTGCTGGCCGCTTACATATCTTTAAAGGGACAGAATGTGATATCCTGAAAGATGGCACGTTGGATTTTTCCGACGACGTGCTTGCAAGCTTTGATTTTGTGGTTGCCTCAATTCATAGCAGCTTTAATCAATCTGTGGAAGACCAGACCAAACGAATGTTGAAGGCGATCGCCAATCCCTATATCACAATTATCGGGCACCCGACCGGCAGGCTCTTGCTCGACCGGGCAGGCTACGGCCTGGATCTGGATGCGGTCATCGACGCAGCCGCCAAACATGGCGTCTGCATTGAGATTAACGCCCATCCTTCGCGACTCGACCTGGACTGGCGCTATCTGCACCGTGCTCGCGACAAGGGAATTAAGGTTCCGATTGATCCCGATGCTCATACACTTGCGGGATTAGATGATATGCGTTATGGTATAGGGGTTGCCCGCAAGGGTTGGTTAAGAGCACAGGATGTGCTTAACACCTTATCAGCAGAAGAGCTAGGACGTTTTTTCCAGCAGAAAAAGGGGAAATAACGCCCAGCTTACCAGGCAGTTTACAGATAGGTCCATCGAATCCCGAACAAAAATATTGGGTGAAGTTCGTATCTAAACCTGGTCGTCATACGTAACACATATATAACACAAGCATACAGGTAGCTATTTACCAGGCCAAGCCAGGCGGTAGTTGAGCCCGCACAAACGCAGGCTCTATTTATGCGCCTATCCGCCTCACATATAAGTTAAACCGGGTAGTAGAGAAGGAGTTTATCACCATGGCAAAAAAAGTAGAATTATCAGTCTCACGGCGTGAGACTTTCGGAAAGGCCAATAAGCGTCTGCGCAGGGGGGGAGCGATTCCAGCCAACCTTGGTGGACACCGCCTCGAAGCGCTTCCGATCCAACTTGATGCGATCGACTTCGAGCGCCTGACACGTGCACACAACGCAACCAAGGTTATCACCCTGGCGATGCCTGATAAGAAGACCGAAACGGCCTTGATCCGCCACGTACAACATGATCCTCGCTCAGGCAAAATCGTGCACATCGATTTCGAGCGTGTTAGCTTGACCGAGACCGTCACAGTCAGCGCATCCCTGCACTTTGTTGGTGAGGCCCCTGGCGTCAAGATTGAGGGAGGCGTATTGCTGCCAATCCTCGAAACACTCGAAATTGAATGTACCGCCAACAACATTCCCGAAAGTATTGACGTTGATGTCTCATCGCTGACCGAAATCAACTCAATGCTGCATGCCGAGAGCATTGCGCTGCCAAAGGGCATCAAATTGATTACTGATCCAGGTGAGATCGTTGTCAAGGTTAACGCTCCGACGGTTGTTCCTGTTGAGGAGCCTGCTGAGACCGAGGAGAGCGCGGAATCCACAGCCGAGGCTGAGGGCGAAACCACGACCGAGAACGAATCAAGCGAAGCCTAACGTAGAAGAAGCGAGCGATAGACATATGCGTATTATGATCGTAACCGATCAATATCCCCCCATGATCGGGGGGGTTCCCACAGTTACCCATAACCTTGCGCAGGATTTTGCAAATCGAGGGCATCAGGTCTGGGTTGTTGCACCCAGTCAGGGATCTCGTGACCTCAGGCGTACTGAGCAGAAGGTGCGTGTCTATCGCTTTTCTTCTTTTGAGTGGCCTACGTACGAAGGACTACGTATTCCGTATCTGCCCTTTGTGCCGATTCGCAACTTACTCAAGAAGAGCGACCCCGATATTATTCATGTCCATTCGCCAGTTGTGCTGGGCAATATCGCCCAGATTTTGGGTGGTGGTCTGCACAAACCTGTGATTGCGACCAATCATTATCTACCGATCAACTGGAGTCGCTCCTTGAGTTCCGACCCCTTCATCGGCAAGCACTTCAGTAATATTTCGTTTTCGTATCTGGTCTCATTTTGCAATCGCTGTGAATATGTAACCGCTCCAACTAACACAGCCCTGAATCTGCTCTACGAGCATGGACTACACGCACCCGCACGCGCCATCTCTAATGGGATTGACCTGCAACGCTTCTCGCCCGCCCCACGCAATGAGGAGCTGCGGCAGCGTCTCAAGCTTCCCACTGATCGGCCAATTATTTTATCCCTCAATCGCCTGAGCGAGGAAAAACGCGTGAATGTGCTGATTGATGCCTTCTCTAAATTACAAAACAATGCCCATCTTGCGATCGCCAGCACGGGTCCAGCCGAAGCTGATCTGCGCGCCCAGGCCACACAACTCGGATTGGAAGATCGAATCTCCTTCCTGGGCTTTGTGCGTGATAACGACCTGGCGGATCTCTATCGTCTGGCGGACATTTTCGCGGTACCATCGGAAGCCGAGCTACAAAGCATCACAACCATGGAGGCAATGGCCTGCGGCATTCCAGTCGTGGCAGCCGATTCCTATGCCCTTCCAGAGCTCGTTCATCACAATGAGAATGGGTTCCTCTTTACACCCAGTAACAGCGATGAGATGGCTCGCTATCTTGATACACTGCTGACTGAGAAAGAGCTTCACCAGCAGATGAGCGCCAAAGGGCTGGAGATCATTGCAAATCACGATAAAAATAAAGTGCTCGATCAGTGGGAATCGCTCTATCGCCGCCTGGCCCTGGAGTTTGTTGAGGCCAAACAGCGCAAGCTGCAATTAAAATTGGATCGCAGACGGAAAGAGACCAGGCCAGCGCGAAATAAGAAGTCCCCGGAACGCCAGCCACGACGTTTACGCACAGGTGAGCTTTTTCTTGACCAAAAATAAAATTGTAACAAAACAATGAATGAATAATCCGAAGCTTTTCCCCACTCAAAGCCCCGCTGAAGTCCTTTTCAGCGGGGTCCGCATGTTAAAGGGCCTACCCGAACCTCTTCATTATCCAGCCATAGTTGCTACAACCTGTTCTGATTTATTCAGCCTAATTCGCATTTTTACGTAGAATACCCTGAAGGAATTACTTACACCTTCTATTGTACTTTTTTCCTGAGAATTGCCTGTTCTTTGACAATGGTTTCAACAGTCACTTATACTGCGGTCACGAATCTCAATCTGCAAAACGCACATGAACAAAATTCATGCATACAATTTAAAGACTTTATCAATGAAGACTCGGGGAATTTAAAGGGGTGAGGTATTACAATGCAAGCTCAACCAGGGCCAGAAATGGCCGCTATTCAACCTATGACAAATTCAGAAGCCGGTCGCAAGGGCGGTAGCACCGTGCGCGATAAGTACGGCGAAGACTACTATCGACGCATCGGAAAAAAAGGGGGCACAGCCCTCAAATCAAAGCGTGGCAACGATTACTATCGCCTGATCGCTCAAAAAGGAGGGCAGGCGAACGTCAGCAAATATGGCAGCGACCATTTTGCGGAGATGGGAAAGAAGGGTGGCAATACAACCAAACAGAGCCAGGACCCCGATTTTTATAGCCGCATCGGTAAGCTTGGCGGCGCCTCGAAGCGCCACAAAAAATAAAAAGGAAGCAGGGTGCGGGGAAATTCTCCACATCCTGCTTCCTCATCGCAAACGATCTTTATTTGACTTTCAGGAAGCTTATAAAATAACTACACGCCTGCTTCGAGCTTCGATAGTCCTTCAGAGATGGCACCAGCAACATTTGTCTCAGCAGTTTCACGTGCAACCCTTAAAGCGTTTTTAATCGCTTTGGCATTCGAGCGGCCATGCGAGACAATCGCCGCCCCATTGATACCGAGCAGGGGAATACCACCATACTCAGCGTAATCCAGGCGTTTTGCAATATTCTTTAAACCTGGTTTCAGGACCGCCGCCGCCAGCTTTTTCGGAAGGGAGCTGGTCATTTCCGCCCTGATCATTCCAAACAAGGTATCGGCCAGGCCTTCACTCAGCTTCAGAACAACATTCCCCACAAAGCCGTCGCAGACAATCACATCGGCGCCACCGGCAGGAATATCACGGCCCTCAACATTCCCAATGAAATTCAGCCCCAGGGTACCCGCACTGGCCTTCAAAAGCGCATGCGTCTCCTGAACCTGCTGATTCCCTTTCCCCTCTTCCTCGCCATTGGCAAGTAAGGCGACACGAGGCGACTTCACATGGAAAATACGCTCCATATAGATTGAACCCATCAAAGCAAACTGCTCCAGGAACTCTGGTTTGCAATCCGTGTTGGCTCCCAGGTCAATCACCAGGCAGACGCCGTTACGTGTGGGAAGCACACCCCCAAGGGCGGGACGTTTGACCCCCTCAATGCGCTTCAGCGTAACGAAGGAAGCCGCCAGCATAGCCCCGCTATTGCCAGCGGAAACGGCACCGATAGCCTTGCCATCGCGCACCTGCTGTAGCGCCACATTCATTGAGGCTCCTGGCATACGCCGCACAGCTTTCGCGGGATCGTGCTCATCCATCGCAATGAACTCATCGGTATGTACGATTGGCAAATCAAGACCAGTTGTATCATGCTTCGCCAATTCAGCCTTTAGAACATCCTCGCGCCCAACCAGGTACACACCTATACCGTATTCACGCGCCGCCTGGACCGCTCCCAGGACGGTTTCGCCGGGAGCGTTATCTCCTCCCATCGCATCTAAAGCCACACGGATCGCAGGACTCATACACTCTACTCCTATGGTTCACCAATGGTTTTTCGGACCAGTTCTACCAGTTTATCAAGATCGAACGGCTTATATACAATCTCGACGACGCCCGCATCGCGGAAATCTTGCTCCTCGTTAGATGCCCCCAGGAAGGCGGTTACGATAATCACCGGGATACGACGGTCAGTTCCCATCGCCATCAACTTTAACTCATCGCGTCCATCCAGATAGGGCATCATAATATCCAGCAAGATCAGGTCGGGATTGTGCTCGCGTACTGCATCATAGAAACGCAAACTCTGCGTTGTCATGTACGTTTGATAACCCTCATCCGCCAAAGCTTCTGTTAAAAGATCTGCGATTGTTGGATCATCATCCATTATGAGAATCTTTTTCGCCATATGATCTACTGGCCCCCTCATTTCATTGAGCTACAGTTATCTGTAACATTTTGCTCACGCGTATTATAACATCTCCGGGCCTAAACAGCGATGACAGCCTTGATGTTGCGCTGTCACGAGCTTATTCAGCCATCCGGATAATCGCTCTTCTGAACAAACCTTGCATCTCTGCTGTATTGTATCACAGCAGGAAATATGCAGATAGAAGTCTATTAGCTTTTCGATAAATTGTCCCATTATGTAACAATACATACCAATTGATAGGAGACCTGGGCTATTTCTTGCAAAATATCTCCCTGATCATCTATTACTACGATAGAGTAAACATGATTCAATATGTGTGGCTTACAAATCAGATGATTGTAATACATGCTACGAAATTTATATCGCGCTTAGACTTGAAGAATTAGCTCACCTACTAACTACCATTTAGTCAGGGAAGAATAGCCATTTTCTTGCTATTTCCTACTAACATGCTAGTATGTATTTGCCAGCTATATTCAAAAACATCAATTATTTATTCGTAAGTTACGTATTTCACGTGT
>DASSXK010000607.1:0-2268 GCA_035703945.1 Ktedonobacteraceae bacterium
TCTCCTCGTCGAGCAATTT
Source organism: Ktedonobacteraceae bacterium (assembly GCA_035703945.1). Classification (GTDB taxonomy): domain Bacteria; phylum Chloroflexota; class Ktedonobacteria; order Ktedonobacterales; family Ktedonobacteraceae; genus DASSXK01. Next base: position 20 of record DASSXK010000607.1, read on the forward strand.
TTGCGAGCTTAATCTGCTCTGATAATATCTGGCCTCTTGTCTTGCTCTTACAAGACGCTTCGCAACGGTGCTCACGCGCCTCCTGAACGTATCACAAGCAGGCAGCTCTGGAAGCTCCCCGCTTGTGATGGTGCTGGCAAGACTGCTGCGGGTTTCTCAAGCGCCTTCAGTCAGCGAATCGAATGGCTTTGCAGTGGGTGGGGTTATCAAAGGTCCACTATGGATAACATCGGTCAAACGGCGGTGCCACTCTTTGTCACGCCACATTCCGACAAATTGTGGGCCGCAGAAGCTGCTGGTGGTCATCGCCACCCATAGGCCAGTCGCAGAAGCTTGTCGAACGCCGTATTCACACAATTCTTTTACCCACTCCCAGTTGAGCAGAGGCCAATCCTTATAGTTTACTACTCCCCAGCCTTCCGTTGTGATTAACTGTTTGCCTGATGCACGTGACCACTGGGCTGCAAGCTCGATGCCACTGTTAATGGCCATTTTCCATTTTTCAGGATCGGACCGATAAAGTGCTTCCGCCTTTTGAACCATATTTTCATACCCTTTTGAATCGTCAAATTCGTATGTGTAGCCAACCTGTTGATCGAAATCGCTCCACATGGTCATGAAAATATGCAGCTCCAGGAAATCCAGGAACGAAACATCTTGCTCTTTGTCGTACTCTGTGATAAACGAAAAGCTGTAAGTCAGATCCGGAAAAGCTTCACGTACTACCGCGATAGATTCTTCCATCCAACGACGGCCAGCAGGGCTATTTCGCATCATTTTCTCCTCCTGATTGCCCTGGGAAGTGAAAAATGGCGCCCAGAAAGGTAAAGGAAATTCATTGCAGAGGTCAACATAGAGCAATGTATCCAGCAGGCCCGCCTCAGCAATGCTTTCTAGCGTTCGTAGCCAGGCATTTCCCAGGTCCTGGGGCGTTTTGAGCAGCATGCGGCTATCATCACGATCTTGTCTGAACCAACTGGATAGTCCTACTCTAATTCCTCTTTCCCGACATTTCTGAAGAAATTGATTGAGAGCAGGCTGGATGCTTACTCGGTTGAGGGCAGGACTTCCCCATGACTGTTGGGTCCAGACCGGCAAAAGCTCCCACTCTCGCTGTGGATCAATAGCTAAAAGGTGGGGATAGGGATCAATTCGAACCGCATCATACCCGCGTTCCTTTAGTTCATCAAGAATAAGATCCCAATCCTCATATCCTGCACCTGGCCAGCGGCGCTCAAGCCAGGAGAAATCCCACATCGTAATTGCCAGAGGGGCATCAATTTTTTCCTTGAACATAGATACATTCTCCTTTGTGTGTATGTGACACAGGAAATTTAGCATGGTACGGCCACTTCTGTGAAGTACTTACAAAATAGTGCTATACTTACTAAAAAGTAAATTTTGGAGGAAGAGCATGGTAAGCCACCAGGAGCTAGGAGCAGATGAGCAGACAGGTTCACTGAATGCAATCGAGGGCACAAGCCAGGGATTAGAATTAATTTCAGGAAAGTGGACGATTCTGGTTGTTTTTGCTCTCAAGCAGGAACCAAGGCGCTTGAGTGATTTACAACGGATGATAGAGGGGATTTCCCAGAAAATGTTAATTCAGACCTTGAGAAAATTAGAATGTTATGGCCTGGTAAAACGTACCGTTTATCCCGTTGTGCCGCCTAAGGTTGAATATGCCTTAACACCTTTAGGGGTAACACTCCTGGAACCTTTATTTACGCTTTGTCACTGGACCGATGACCACTGGCTGGAAATGCAGGCTTCCGCTCAAAAATTCCATGCACGTTAGCCAAACGGGAGTTGCAGGAAAGCGTGTAAACCTTCCCGTAACTCCCGTTTGAATGAACTACGAAACCCGTCTTCCAGGTGACTAACGATTTAAGGACAATTCGCTTTCTCTGATTGAATCGTTAAATGTCGATTCCCCCAAGGTTATGCATGCCGAGCGAGAACGAGATCTCGCCGCCATGATGCAGATCGTGCTCGATCAGATGCCAGATGACCCATTGGCGCGTAAAGGTCTCTTCCGTCCCATCATCATCCCTATCTACCACGAGATCTTCTAAATCAGCAATTGTCCAGCGCTGTAGAGCAGATTGCAGGATCTGAAAAGTGCTTTCCAGGGCACTGATCAACTCGGCCGCGCTTCTGACAGGTTGACCCTTTCTATCCCAAGTACAAAAAGGAATGATGTTCTCGCCGCCTTCCTTCAGGACATAGGAAAGCCAGCGGGCGCGGGC
>DASSXK010000627.1:0-7877 GCA_035703945.1 Ktedonobacteraceae bacterium
AATACAGGTAACTCCACCTACAAAATATTCGCCAAAACATAAGGCGATAGTGAGCAAACGAGGGAACCAGCAAAAGAAGAGCAAAATTCAACATCCACGGCATCAACCGCAAAATAAAGATGAAGGAAAACACTCATCAAGCACCGCCATGAGCGCCCGCCGAATCCCCGCTACAAGGTAAACGAACGGCACCTCAAACTCTAGTGCATGAATTTACCTTCTAGATAGTATCTTCTCAAATCAAAGCGAGATGCCATGCAATTTGTCAGGATTCGCCACTAGATAGATGTTTTTAATCTGTTCACCCTCAATCTCAAATAACATGGCACCATAGACAAGACCATCTTTGTAAGCCACAATCGCAGGCTGACGGTTGACCTCTTGAATACGATATACCAGCAAGGGGGGAAGTGAACGCCAACCAGCCTGAGTACCACGGACAACATTATTCCGTCCACGCACGTTATAGGCGACACGCATTTTGCCACCACTATCTCCGGTGAAGGTAATATCTTCAGCCAGAAGATTTAGCAGTCCCTGCATATTGCCACTCGTGCTGGCTTGCAAAAACTGATCAGTGAGGCGCTCCTGGCTTTCATAGGAGACAGCGAAACGTGGGCGAGGCTGCTCCAGATGTTCGTGGGCACGATGCAATATCTGACGACAATTGCTTTCGCTTCGCTCCACAATCTGAGCGATGTCGGCATATTCGTACTCGAAAACTTCGTGCAGCAAAAATACGGCTCGTTCGAGGGGTCCCAGTTTCTCCAACAACACCAGGAAAGCATAAGAGAGCGATTCGCCAAGGATGGCTGGATCGTTGCCCATTTGAGACAGGTTTGTGGAAATAGGCTCAGGCAGCCAGGGGCCAACATACACCTCACGTTGCACCCTGGCAGAACGCAATTGATCGATACAGAGCCTCGTGACTACAGCAGAAAGATAGGATTTTGGGGATTGTACCTCTTCGGTATTTCCCTGCATCCAGCGCAGAAAAGCTTCCTGAACAATATCTTCGGCATCAGTAACACTTCCCAACATGCGGTAGGCGATGGAGAAGAGGAGTTGCCGATATTGATTGAATACGTGCGTCGTCTCTCTGGGATTACTCACCAAATATACCTCAATATTTCTCTTTTCTTCCTTATTCTATCACGTTCACCACCAACTACTTTGGATAGGAGCATTGCCTCAAGTGACGCCAGTTACATCGATCCTGGGTTGAACTGACATCCATACAAGCAGCGGACCTATTAACCTGCTACCCACATCGATGCTTATCAAGATGGAAAGCTGATCAGCGTGCAAGAGCCCGTAATCACATTTAGGAAAAACTGAAGGTTAGTGATAATCTTACGGGCGCGTCTCACGCTGATCAGAGAAGCTGAAGGTCAGGCCGAGATCATTGGAATGGCCAGAAGCACCAGGAAAACACCAACGCCCTGGATGCGTGTAACGCGCTCCCGCAGTATGAATGCGGCAAGCAAAACCGTCGCAGCCGGATAGAGTGAGGAGAGAATAGAGGCGACATCAAGACGCCCACTATGAGCGGCCAGGACAAAAAAGACATTCCCGGCGGCATCCAGTATCCCCGCGAGCGCCACCAGAGGCAAGATTTTCTTTCCTGGCAAAACAGGCAAATTCCTGAAGCGCATCAAAATCAGCAACATAAGAACAGAGATGAAACGGGCCATAGATAGCGGCCAGAAGGTCGCCCCCGGATGCACCCGGCTGATGATGATGAAGAAGCTACCAAAACAAGCACCAGCCAGCAGGGCCAGGCCAAGTCCTTTGGGGCGTCCGGAGGTGCGCTCCGGGCGCGATATAAACGTAATCGCGAGCAGTGCAACCACAAAGCCCCCCAGTTGAAGCAGCGTCGGCAGGCCCGCCGTAAAGATGCTGAAGAGGACTGGAATGGCGGCCGTCAACACAGCCGAAACAGGAGCGATAATGCCCATCTTGCCAGTCGAAAGGGCCGAGTAGAACGAAAGGAGTCCCAACCCTCCCACAATACCGGCCAGCCCTCCCCAGAGAAGATCCAGGGGAACAGGAAATGGTTCTCTCCAAATCAGGGCAAGGATAACCAGGAAGCAAAACCCAAACGCATACGCGCCAGTCACAACGCTTGAAGCATTCACATGACGAGAGGCCAGTCCCCCGCTAAAATCGCCGCTTCCCCAAAAGATAGAAGCCGCCAGTCCAAAGATAAGAGTCGCAACGATATGATTCATAAAATATGTATTGTCCTTGCCCGCTCAAGATGATGTTCACTTATATTAACCAATTCTTCAAGTCTAGCCGCGAAATGGTATTTTCGCAAGCGCCATCTCTGCTCAAGCAAGGGAACCAATCAAAAATCGTGCTTGACGTTTTGCCTATCTCAAGGATATGCTTGAAAGAGGACATAAACCAACCTGGATTGAAAGATAGAGGATTGTAATGTATCATCCTACCAGTCGCGTTCTCACAGTGCTGGAGTTGCTTCAGTCGCACGGAACGATTACAGGTCCAGAGCTGGCGGCTCGCCTGGAAATGGATGTGCGAACAGTCCGCCGTTATATCATGCACCTGCAAGATGTCGGTATTCCAGTCGAGTCAACGATTGGCCGTTACGGTGGTTATCGACTTCGGCCCGGCTTTAAGCTCCCCCCACTGATCTTCACCGAAGAGGAAGCGACGGCGATAGTGCTGGGTCTGCTGGCAAGTCCCTGGCTGGAGGTCAGCCAATCATCCGCCAACATTGAAGGGGCGCTGGCAAAAGTTTCGCGTGTCCTGCCATTGAAGGCTCGCGAGCGTCTCCAGGCTGTCTCATCACATGTAGTTCTCTATGATCACAGCCAGCAGATACGTCCAAATGCCTCGCTGCTGATCGAGCTAAGCCAGGCTATTCATGCCTCTCAGCGGGTCGCCCTCGATTACCGCTCCTATCATAAAGAGGCCACGCATCGCAAAGTCGAGCCCTATGGCATCACCGGCTGGAATGGGCATTGGTACCTGGGCGGCTATTGCTGCCTGCGCAAAGGGTACCGCGCCTTCCGACTGGACCGGATTGAGCATATCGAAGTGCTCAACGAAACCTTTAAGAAGGACGATGATTTCGACTTCGAGCTATTTATCAAGCAGCAGAACAAGCAAACAGGTTGGCCTGTCGAAGTAGAGTTTCAGACCGACCTGCAAACCATCCAGCAGAAATCTTCTTCTATCTACGGTACCCTGACCCCCACCTCAACAGGCGTCCTGTTTCAGGAGCGCTACGACGATATGGATAGCATGGCCCGCTATCTGATGATGCTCAACCTTCCCTTTGTGATTCACAATCCTCCAGAGCTGCGCGAAGCCCTGCAAAAACTGGGAGAGCGCATGATTCAGATGGCCTCGACTGCCCCCACTCCAATAGAGGAACCTGCAACCAGTTCAGACCTGACGTACAGGCAAGCGGAACGCCCGAACAAGACTCACAAGGCAGATAAGCAGGGTCAGAAAAGCGACACACATTGCAATCAGGGTGAAGTTTAAGTGTGTGCTGCCGATCTGCCCCTGCATATACAGGTCGTGGCTGACAGGATTGAGGGTAAGGGTGTGGACGACAAGCGCAACGACATTGACCAGCAGGAGATAGACCGCACTCACACAGGCTCCCAGGGTCGCCGCCGACCTTCTGACCAATCGCTGTGCTGCACGCGTGGTCACGACTCTTCCAATTAAGAAGCTACTTATCGTCAATACCAGGAAGGCCCCAAAAAGCCCCAAAAAAGTCGTAAAGTGGCGCACGATCAAGCCACCAAAGCCACCCAGGGCTACAAGCAGCATCAGAACAGTTAACCCGACGGTAACAAGCTTCTCATTTCGTATCAGGGCATAGCCTGCGATCGCACATACCGCGACTCCACCGGCTAATGCCGTGAGGTAAATGCAATCGTAGCTGAAACGAAGCAAAGGTGAGGCACTGTAGGCCGCTTGCGTGAACTGACTTGAATCCTCAATCATATAGAGATTCAAGCTAGCTACCAGCGAGACCACAAAGGCCAGACTCGTCGCAATCAGCGCTATCCACAGACGCAATGGGAAGGTTTGATTCTCGCTATACCCAGCCATAGCTCGTCCTACCTCCTTTAGATTGTGCCACCTTTCCAGGCAGGCATCCACAACCAGATCAAAGAGTGTATGCAGCCAGAGCTTGCCAAGGCCAGCCAGGCCACAATTCTGCCAAGTATCTCGACAGCTATCTCGAAAGACCCGCGTCATCCGCAAACCATAAACCCGCCGGAAAGCCGCCGGATAGGCATGCAGAAAAAATCCATAAAGCCTGTCGGAAAAAGCAATTACTCTCTTCGGTGCGCCCTTTGCGGGTGAAGGCGGTGTCATGACATACCTCCTTCAAGCGCGATCTCACCTGATTGGGGCAGCAGTTGCTTGCTTTGAGCGATCCGCACCAGTGCAGCAAGCCGTTCAGCCTCTGCCCGAGCAACTCGCAGACCGAAAGGAGTCAGGCGATAGTAATGGCGGCGCTCGTCGTCGAGATCAGGGGCCGGTCGCTCATCGGATTCCTCGATCAGACCATCGCTCTCCAGGCGCCTGATTGAGCGGTAGAGCGTTCCCGGTCCTAGATTGAGCTTGCCTGCACTGCTATGAGCAGTCTCTTGCATAATCCCATAGCCATGCCGCTCGCCCCCAATCAAGGCCAGCAGAATATGAAAAGCCGCCAGGGTTAGTGGAAGCAGCAACTCTGGATCGCCTGTTTGCTCCGCCATAGATACTCCTTCAACATCTCAATAAAATACTATCCATAGCGCATATAATCACTGTGGATATATGTACTATGGATATAGTAAGCGAGAAAGCTACGTTTGTCAAGGGAAAACTAATTGGACAAAACTATTCTGAAATTCCGTCCAGTTTATTTCCCATTTGTGTTTCTTTCCAGAATCACTACTGGAATCTGGCGGCTTACCTTTTGCTGATGATCCGCAAAGAAGGAATATTTTTTAACGAGATCGCGCCACAATTGCTCCCGCTCGGCCCCTTTAACCGCGTTGGCTGTGGCTTCAAAGGTTTCGTCCTTATACTCCACCGTTACAACTGGATGAGCAAGCAAGTTATAATACCAGGCGGGATGTGCCGGTGCGCCTGCATTTGAGGCAATCACAAGCAGGTTATTGCCATGCGGAACATACATCAGCGGCGTTGTGCGAGGCAAACCACTCTTCGCGCCTGTGGTGGTCAGCAAAAGTCGTGGCCTCTCTTCCACCAAACCCTGACTGCGATTGGCACGAAATTCCTCAATCACCTGTCGATTATAATCCTTTTGATCTGGCATATTTCCTCCAATATTTGTTGAGATTGCAATCTCAGTAAGTAATAGACGATTCAGTTCATTTAAAACACATATCACATCATTGGCGAGCTTCCCAGGAGAGACCCATCGGATTCGGCTGCGGGACCCCACCCTCCGCGACAATTTTCGCGCTTAGAGGATACACCAGTTGCAACAAACGCCGATACCGCTCCTCCCCCAGGTGCCGCCAGGGAGGGAGGGCCAGTCGGTCAGTTTTATCCTCAACCGCTTGCCTTAAGGCGCGGCCTTTTTCGGTCAACTTTCCAGCTTCATCAAGTAGTCCGCGTTCACGCAGGCGAGTCTCGGAGATCTCCCATTCTTCGTCCGTCCAACCACGGGCAGGCTGAATAGACTGTCTGGAGGTAATTCCGGTTCCCGCCAGCGTGATATGGGCTTCACAACCATCCAGGCCTTCTGAGAGGAGTGCCACAATATGACCATCACCACGAAACTCACGCAGCAAGGTGGCAGCATGCCAGAGCACCAGATGCGGCTCAGTTGGCCAATCCAGCGCGGCATGGGCAGCGAAAAGTGGGCGACCAGCTATGTCACATCCTAGCGTGGCCTCGCGAGCCAGAGAAGCGGCTTCCGACATTTCAGGGGAGACAATCAGATCTCCCAGCAACCTCCTTAGAACCGCATCGGCCGCCTGATAGCGAGCAACCAGCACACGTTCAGGCGAGGCAAATTTCCAGGCATCGGGAATCGCCCGTGCTACCATACGCGGGTGAAAATTGTAGAAGGTCGCCGTAACCAGATTGGCCGAAGCAGCTCCCAAAGCGGCCGCACGCGAAGCAAAATAGCCCATCCAGTAGCCCTTCAGGCCAGCAGCCTTAAAGGCGTCACGGGCCTCGGGTGAGAAATAAAGCATCCCATGATACGGTTCCATTGTCTTCCAGGCCTCACGAGCCTGTTGCAACTCCTGAGGGCTTTTCTCGATCAACATCGTTGTTTTCTCCTTCAGATACATAATCATCGACATCCTTATTATTGCATAGATTGCCTTGCGATCTCACATTTCGCAATTCAGACCAGTCATAACAAATAACCACCGCCAGCCAGAATGTTGTATTGTATGAGTACACTGTTCAAGCGCATCACCCGTATCCTATCCTGCTGAATGTCAGGCCTTATCTGCTCAGCAAAAAAAAGCAGAAGTCGTTGAAAGTGCGCACATTAGAAGGAGCGGTTTATGGCAATAAAGGAGGGCTGGCGTGGTCGCTTCTTTGAGGACTTCGAGGTCGGAGATATCTACCAGCATCCACTGGGGCGAACCGTGCTGCCAACAGACAATGCCTGGTTCACCCTGCTGACGCAGAATACGGCCCCGGTCCACTTTGACCACCACTACGCGGCCCAGACCGAGTTTGGAAAACCCCTCGTTGATTCAACCTTTACACTCGCGCTGGTAACGGGCCAGAGCGTAACCGATATTTCGCAGAACGTCTTTGCCAACCTGGGCTGGGACGAGGTCCGCTTGCCCAATCCTGTCTTCGAGGGCGACACGATCTATTCCCAAAGCGAAGTCCTGGAGAAGCGTGAATCCAGGTCGCGCCCAACGATTGGCATCGTGACCGTCAAAACGACTGGCTATAATCAGGACGGCAAGGTCGTGATTACCTTCAAACGTACGATCATGGTCTACAAGCAAGGCCATGCCCCACAGATCGTCCGCTTACAGCCACAAGAGCCACAAGATGAAACCAGGCAGAAACCGCATAAAACTGGGGAGAACGTGTAAGGGCGCTGCCCTTACAACCCGGCAGGGGAACGCGTTCCCCTGCACCCCTTTTACCCTCAAAACATGCCACTAATGCATCTATTTCCTTTTATTCTCCGTATTAGAAGCTTCTTGATACTTTTTAGAAACTAACTTTACAAATTCCTTACATTACTTTCATAAGTGTCTCATATAATCTACCTATAGTAATGAATAATAGAATGTTATCAGATAAATGCATTGTAAGTGACGGAGGTCATTCCTTATGCCATCTCCTGAAGATATAAATTATCAACAACCTTTTGCTGGCTATGACGATCCTACGCTGCCCCAGCGGCCCTATCAGGAATTTGCCAATTCTACTCAATACCAGCCATATAACGACGCCACCCAATATCAGCAAGCCTATCCTGGATATACTGACCCAACCTCCTATCAGCAGCAAGCAGGCGTACCAGTTCCACCTCCCTACCCCAATGTCTATAAACAGACACCGCTTAAGAAGCAGCCACCGAACCAGGCATCGCCACGTATGTCCAAGGCCGAGGCGCTGACTTTTGTGCAAAAAAGTAAGAAGTGGTTGATTGCAGGCTCTCTGGTCACATTTGGGGTCTTCAGTGGTCTGGCTGCCGCACATCCGGTTGGAACGGCGGCCTCTAACCAGAATGCGCCGCTTCCCTCAAACTCAGGTTCGGATCAGCAGGCCTCGCCCTCAAACAATCAGCAGGACCCCAATGGAAATTTCTTCCAGAACCCTCAACAACAGCAAGGAGGAGGATATGGCTTCGGGAATGGTAACTCCAACCAACCCCCTGTATCCGG
>DASSXK010000431.1:0-14546 GCA_035703945.1 Ktedonobacteraceae bacterium
GCGGTGCATTTATTTCGCCATGCGAGCCATCGTTCACCATGCTGGACATTATGCTACTGTCGACCTCCTCGGGATCGATATAATCCTCCAATGTCTGATTGGCATGGCTTAGATCCCCAAGGAGTTGGACATAGCGTACACGCAGGTTTTGCAGCAAGGCATCGGTATTATAATCGGTGTTATTTCCATTGATCAGGACATCCAGGGTCTCGGCGGTATCCAGAATCAACCCCAGGGCCTCCGAGGTAATCTGTGTGGTGCCTTCCATGATACTATCAAGCAGGTCCTCCGAAATATGTGAGAGGTCTGCAATAGCCTGGAAGCCCATCATTCCGGCCGCCCCCTTCAAGGTGTGGGTGGCGCGGCGAATACTCTGGATCAAATCGCGATCGTTAGGGTTCTTTTCAAGCGATGCAACGCTCATACTGATCGTTTGCAAATGCTCTTCAGCTTCAGCGCGGAAAATCTCTGCGGCCTCTTCCGCAAAGTCAGCCCCCATACTACTGGTGCTGGCTGCTGGTGCCTGAGACGGTCGTGGCAACGGCTGAGAAACAGGCGCATGTGAGGCCGAATAAGCAATCTGTTGAGGGGAAACCGGCGCAATTTCAGCGGCGGCATCCGCCTCTCCGGCGAAGCTCCAGGAAGTATCTTTCTGGGGAGCCTCGACCTGCCTGGGAATTGATAAAGAACCAGCATCGATCTGACTCAAAAAGTCACGTCGAACCTTGATCTCGATTTCGTTGTACAGACGCTCTTCCATCTCTTCTGGCGTTTCACCAGCATAGGTGGATGTACCCGCAACGCGCTGGTGCAGTTGGCGATTGGCCTCAGACTCCCGGCGCAGTTCCTCACGAATCTGACGCTCAAGCTCGGCCCGAGTCGCCAGCGTGATAGGTTGTTGTTCGGCGAGAACTTCCTCGCGAATCTGTTGCTCAAGCTCGTAGCGTACCTGGTTTTCAATCTCGGCCCGCAGGGCACTCAAATCGCCCTGGCGCTCGAACGTCACGCGCTCGCGCAGGTTTTCTGCATCTCTTGCGCGGCTCATCTCCCAGTCACCCCACCCAGAATTCTGCGTAAAGTCAGGAGAGGCACTTTCTGTCTGTAGTTGCTGGAAAGCCGTATTGCAATTATCGAGCGATTCGTGCATTTGCTGCATCGTGCTGCGCATCTGCTCTTCGGTTAGCTCACCACTGGTCGTGATATGGGTCATGACATCCAGTACTTTTTTGAGCTTGGTATTGGTAACCCACATTACCGAAAGTGGCAGGAAACGACGCACCTGTTCGGGGCTATTGCGCAGGTTCAGGCCCATCGCCTTACCGGCCCAACGTTCCATCCGATCCAGCGCATCCTTGGAGCCATCCAGGAAACCCTTAAATTCAGTTCGCTGCGTTTCCACAATCACAGCCGCGCTCTTCAATTGAGCCAGCATATTTTTGAAAGAAGTAGCCTGTGTATTCAGAGCATCGGCTTCATCATAAAGCTCTCCAAGTGCAGGGAGAAGTTTTCCCTGAGCAGGGTCAGCGGCATCCACCAATGAGCCAGACGAAAAAGGCTGAAGCTCCTGAGAGATATGTAGCTCAGGAGTTGGTCGCCTTTCAGGAAATGCTGCCAGTGGCTCCACAGGTTCAACAGGCTGAAAGCTTGAAGGTATCTCGGCGGAAGGTGGTGCAGGCTCCTTGCGACTTGTACCGGCCAGCATCTCCAGAGCACTGGCAAGATTTGACTCAGAAGGTGCCGAGCCAAAACTATCAAACGCGCTATATGGCAACATCGGCGGCTGAGGGATAGGGAGTGGCTGATTTTCCAGATTAAAATCCTGCCTGCCCCAACCATCTGAAGCGGGAGGTAGCACGGGTGGCTCAGGAGAATATGAGCGATCAGGCTCTACCCGTTGAGGCTGAATCGGCATTGGAGACTGTTGCAAAGGAGCAGCCTCATGTAGAGAGGAGCTGGTAAGTGCATTAAACTGACCAGTGTTGCCGGGCCATGAAAAATCGTCGTTTGAGGACGGAGAGGTCCGGAAAGAAGCCAGAACTTCGTCCAGAGTCGGCATTGCCGCTCCTGGAGAAAACAGGCTGTTCATAATCTGATTTTGCGACTGCTGCTGGCTCTGCTGTGGCTGGAGTTGATCCACCGTTGGTTGCGGCAACGTGTTCTGTCGAGTAAAATCTGGCGGGAGATTGCCTTGCTGTGCGATAGGGAAATTACCCTGCTGAGCCGCAGGGAAACTACCCTGTTGAGCAGGCGGGAAATTGCCCTGCTGAGGAACTGGAAATTTACCCGACTGAGCGGCCGGAAGATACGGCTCAGGTGCCTGAGGCATTACAGGAGGCATAGGTAAAGGAGAAATAGAAGGAGCGGGAGATGCAGGTATCTCTGCACTTTGCTGTTGCCCGGCTCCCTCCATCATTGCCTGATATTGGCTATAATCGTCATCGTCCTCATTCGCAATCGCCTTATCATCGACCTCTTTCCTGATACCATCAAGCAATCGATGCAGACGACCAAGCGAACGTTGTAGGAGAGCAATAGTAGGAGGATCAAGGGGAGAAACGCCTTCTACAGCATCACCAAGAATATCCTCCATACCATTCGCCACATGGGAAAGGGCGTTATAGCCCATCATAGATGCAGAGCCACCAATGGTATGAGTGCGGCGATAGGACTCCTCAAGAGCCTCCATGTCGCCAGGTGAGAGTGCCAGGCGCTCAAAATCTGCCTTGATATCAGGCAGATAGCTATTCACCTCTTCGATAAACGAATCGAGGACAGATAGTTTATCAAACGAATTCGACATGTTACGCGCACCCACTTATTCTAGTATCGCGCTCCCCCGCAACCCACTCGATCCGTTCGAAACCTGGAAGCGCGAAACTCAGTTTACTATTGACCAAACTGCCCATCATTTGAGAAAGGCGACTGATCTGGTCCAAAGGGATTTTGACTTTGATGATTTTGACTTTGATGATTTTGCCCATTTTGCAACCAGGGTTGACGTGATGCCGGGGGCGGAGCCGGTGCGTTTTGAGGTGGTGCCCCAAAACCTGATTGCTGGGGTGGATTCTGACCAAACGGCGGATACGGTTGGTTCACACCATTAAAGCCTTGTTGACTCCCAAACCCCTGCTGTTGTCCACCGAAGCCTGACTGATTGTCGAAGCCTCCCATGTCGCCATAACCTTGCTGGCTATTGCCCTGGTTTCCCTGATTAAAGTTCGATCCGGACTGGCTCCCGAAGCCCTGCTGGTTACCAAAACCCTGCTGCCCACCAAAGCCCTGCTGATTGCCAAAACCCTGCTGCCCACCAAAGCCCTGCTGATTTCCAAAGCCTTGCTGGGGATCGTTGTGTCCATTGCTATATCCTGCCTGGCTATCAAACCCGGGAAAACTATCCTGGTTATTAAAGGAAAACTGGCCAGCACCCTGGAACTGGCTTGAACCATTCTGAGGAGCTAAAGCGACCAGCGATTCGCCATTATCAGGCTCTGGCAGCGGCGGGAATGATGCGCCAGAGAAGTTCTGTCCCCAACCATTATCCATACCCGAACCAAGCTGCGGGAAGTTCATATCCTGGTTGCCACTTGTCAGGGCAGGCAGAGCGGGAACACCTGAAAGCAGATTAGAGTTGTCCTCACCGCGATCAGGCAGACGGAAGGTCGAAACCGATGCACGCAGTTGATCAGAAAGTTCTGCCAGGTAACTAACGCTCGTTGCACCTTCCTGCGTGGCAGCGTTCGTCTGACGTGTGATCTCTGAGATCTGGCTCATCGCGACCGCAACAGCTTCTGAGACCGAAGCCTGTTCGTTAGCAGCACGAGCGATACTTTCAATCATTTGCGCCTGCCGCTCAACGGCGCTGTAAATCGAGTTTAGCGAACGACCAGCTTCGTCAGCGAGCTGGGAACCTTTCACCACTTCCTGGGTGCTATCTTCCATAGCAACAACTGCTTCGTACGTATCACCCTGAATACTCTTTACCAGGGTAGCAATTCGCTTGGTTGATTCGGTCGATCGTTCTGCCAGAAGGCGAATTTCATCAGCAACAACGGCAAAACCGCGACCATGCTCACCAGCCATAGCGGACTGAATAGCGGCGTTAAGAGCCAGCAAGTTCGTTTGATCAGCGATGTCTTCGATGATACGGACGATCTCACCGATCTCGTTCGAGCGTTCGCCAAGACGTTTAATTTTCTTAGACGTTTCCTGCACGTTCTCACGAATGAGTACCATTCCCTCAATCGTCTGGCGGACAGCTTGCTGACCACTATTAGCGTTTCTCAAAGCATCTTGAGCAGCTTCAGCACTCATCTGGGCATTACGAGCAACGTTTTGGATAAAGATAGCCAGGGCTTCTACAGCCTCGGTGGTTTGAGAGATCTGAGCCACCTGGGTCTCAGAAGCAGAGGCCAACTCAGCAGAACGATCCAGAATGCGCCGGGTAGCATTTGTTACCTGGACGGCCGTTGTCTGAACACGACCCACGACCTTCGCCAGCTCTTCAATCATGTAGTTAAAAGAGTCAGCAAGCACACCCAGTGTGTCAGGTGTAACTTCAGCCTGAACACGTAGATCGCCATCTCCGACTGCACTAACCTCTTGAAGCAGTTTCTCAATCTGCGCTTGCAGAGCCGCCGCATCGCTGCCACTGGCTGAACTGATGGAAGAACCACTTTGAATAAGGCCTTGATTATCAAGCAGTGTATTAAGCGCCATAGATAAATTCGCGAACTCATCGTCTCCGCTTACCACAGCCCGAATACTACGATCCCCACCAGCGTAATCACGACAAACATCTACAAGGGCGTAAATGCGATCTTTAATGCGCTTCTGCATCATGTAGTTTACAAAGACTACAATGACCAGCACAATAAGGGCACCTATAATAATAGGACCAACCAGCGTGCTACTTAAGCCAATGTTTAGCACATTTGGGAGCACGAAGATAAGTGCCACAAACCCAAGAAAGGGAACGATCGCTGATACGATGATCATGATCTGTATCAGCGTGTTGACTGACATTCCGCTTCTATTGCGATCAGGATTCATCCGCCAGGCCTCCTGTTAAAAATATAAGAAAGTTAAAATACAATAATTATTCGATGGCCTCATAGCGTTGCATTTTATCCGAGAAAAGCAAACGCGCAACATCCAGTAGTATAACTGGGCGCTTACCTATCACTGCACTACCAGCAGCGTAGGAAGCAGCCCAAGGCGGGACAGCGGTCTGGCGTGTATTCAGGCTGGCAATTGAAGTTTCAGGGATAGGAGTCATTTCACTGACTCCATCCACCACCAGGCAGATCACCATTTCGTTATACTGGACAGATAACAAACGTGTACGTGGATTATAGGGAAGACGTTCCAACCCTAAAAAGGAACGTAGGTCAACCACAGAGGCAATTGAACCGCGCAAATTAATGACACCCTGAATCCAAGAAGCAACATTCGGGACCGGAGTGACATCGATTAAGCGTTCGACTCCTTGAATGTGTTCAGCTTTTAACGCAAACTCACGTTCGAGCAGAGCAAAAATTAAATACTGCTCCCCGATAATTTCAGCCGGGGCTCCCCCAACGGCAGAACCATCGGCACGGAGCTGCCCCATTTGAGAAGCCTGCAACGATAGAGCGGCCATTGAAGGAGTCAACGACCCGGCACGCTGCTGCACCTCTGCCAGAGCTCTCCGCTGTAGCATTCTTAATTCTTCGCTGTCCACAAGTTTCTCTCCCTACGCGTCCTCTATCGGACACCGGCCCGATCAGACCTATGCGAGCACTCAGGCTCGCGAGAATAACTAAGGAACGTTCCCTACACTAAACTTCGCACACTCGCGACCAACTCATCATCGTTAAATGGCTTTGTGATGTACATATCCGCGCCCTGCCGCATCCCCCAGGATTTATCCAAAGGCGTATTTTTGCTCGTTAACAAAATTATTGGTATATGTTTACTTGCTTCCATATTTTTGAGCTTCCGACAAATCTGAAACCCATTTTGTTTTGGCAAGACTACATCCAGCACGATGCACTGAGGGCGCTCCTTGAAGACTTTCTCTACAGCTTCGTCACCATCTACAGCAGTTACAACTTCAAAGCCACTATTGCGCAATGGAGTTGCAATCATTGCCAATTCTGTCCAGCTATCGTCTACAACGAGGATTTTTTGCCCAGGCATTTTCTCATACCTTTCCACTCATAACACTTGTGCTTTTCTTTTGTATGATGGGAAATCGAGGCTACCTGGCTGATGTAGCTATACCTCCATGAATAAGCATATAGGCATAGTGTGTATCTACCACTTAGCCACGCCGTCGTAAGCGCGGCCTGGTCTGTTCGCGTTGCTGTACTGGCATCCGGTCCTGCCAATTCACCAGATGTTTCTTCACTGTCTGGATCAATTCGGCCGAATCAAATGGCTTCGTCAGGTATTCTGTTGAACCTGCCAGTCTTCCTCGCATCTTGTCAAACAGACCATCTTTCCCACTCAGCATAATAATAGGTATCTGTTTAAACTGCAAGTTTTTACGTATTATCTGGCAAATATGGTACCCATCCATCCGGGGTAATTGGATATCAAGGAGAATTAAGGCTGGCATTTCATCTGCGACAGAGGTTAAAGCGCTCAATCCATCGCTCGCCGTAATCACTCTGATGTGTTCTCGTTGCAGTGTCATCTGCACGATTTTTCTCACTGTGGGACTATCGTCTACAACAAGTACCGTCGGTTCAGCCATCTTAGATAGACCTCCTCTGCGTTTCTGGGGACCAGAGAGACCCGCCATCGCTCTCCGGTACATTCTGCCATTGCTGTACTACTCCAATTTGTGAAGGTTGCTGTGGCTCTCGCCCACGTGCATGCTGAGTGTTGCGATACGCCCGAAAAACCTGGTACTGCTGTATCTCCTGGTCCACTTCGGTTAAAAACGCTCTCCACACTACATGCAATTGACGGCCCGTATGCGAGTTCCCCACTTCATCACCTAGTAACTCTGTAAAGATAAAACGCAGGAAGGCTGTCAACCCCAGAACCGCTTCCCAACAAAACTCTTCGAGCTGCGTACCTTTGACCAATTTATCTAGGTTAAGAATATCAGTACAGTCAAGCCGCCCACGCTCAAAAGTGGCGGTTTCCATGATAGAGTATTGCTGACTTCCAAGTGTATTAAAAGTAGGTTTAAAACGCCGATCAAGATAACGAATTACCTCGGCCTCGGGCATAGCACCACGCCCACGCAAAATACGCGCATATTTTCCATGATGTTCCAGCAGTCCGTTGATACAACGAGTCAAAATCGAGATAAGCCCTAATAAATGTTGATCGGGATTGGAATTCTGACGCTGCTGGGCAAGCAAATGCTGGCATTGAATAATAATATTCGATAGATCTTGTTGTAATCCACCTTCGAGGGCTGTATCCACCAGTTCAATCAAATTGAGTTCCAGCAGATGAAGCATTGTTTGAGCTATACGCGCTTCAGGCGACATCAAGACCATCGCAACAGCTTGCATAGGGATCTCTCCATTCGCGAGACACAGCACGTCGATATGTTCCTGGCTCAAACCCAACCGCATAACGTCTTTATTCACTTCTGGAAGCCAGCGCGCTACAGCGGTGCGCGCCATCTGGGCTTCCCCCTTCTCCTCCCATTCATCGGCCTGCCTCAAGGCTTCTAGCAGCAACGAGTCGATGTCCAACGGACGCATGCGACTCTCCATAGGCACAAGCTGCCGATGAAAGGAGAAACGCCCATCAACCCAACGCAGGGCGTGGCTGATTGACTGAGTGACGGCAAACTCCAGACGATGCTGCATCTCTTCCTGGGTCATCCAACGCTGTTCAACCATCACAGCAAACGCAAGTTGAATGTTCCCCTGGGATACTTCTTTGAGATACTGTGCCCTGGGCGGATCAAGTTTGTTGATCAGGCACAACATCCCCAAAATATCAGGCTGCGGTCCACCATTGTCCTGTAATGCTACAATCTGACCTTTCCGCAGGCTGATCGCAAGCGTCTCTGATCCGGAGTGAACCAAAAGCGTCCCAGTTTTCCCACTGAGTGCTAACATTTTTAGAATAGATTGAAGACCCAGCGTTTGCAGATCCCCATCCATAATGCGATCTTGCTGCTCCATGATTCCTACTAATTCCTTTACTTTATGCAAGAGGTCTGGTTGTCATTCCGGCAGAATGCAACGCTTGCTCAATAGCTGTCAATAAATGTTCAATTTCGAATGGCTTATTTTCAAACACAACCACCTGCCCCTCCCGATATCTTTGAAAGAGTGGATACTCTAAATCATTCAAAGCGCTGATTACAACAAAAGCTGGCATCACTCCGATGGAGCTGTTTGCCAAACAACGCATTAGTTGGTAGCCGTTCATCCAGGGCATGATAAGATCTGTAACGATACACTCGGGTCGCCAGATCAGATATTGCTCCACCGCCTCCAGTCCATCACGGGCTACCACTACCTCAAAGGCAGACTCATCCATCAAGTACTGCTGGATGGCATCGACTATCACCTCATTATCATCCACCACCAGGACACGCGTCTTCCGCTTCCCTTGATAGTCCAAAATGTGTTCTTCTGCAAATAATAACTGTTGAAGAATACGTAGATAACGTTCCAGACGCCTCATATCAAAAGGTTTAGCCAGAAAGGCTATAGCTCCCAATTGCTCCAGCGTCGTACGTGAAACGGAACGGGTACTCAAAGCAATCGTAAATGGTGCGATTGGACCATGCTCCTGAGAATACCGAAAAATTTCAGTCACCCTTGACTGCGCTACCAGAGGTTGCTCTATGTTCTCCTCTTGATTTGGTTGTGAGAAAGCTTCATCTAGATCATACAATACCACATCCCCTCTTAGCACATCCCCTCGCAAACTAGCCAGAGAAGGAAGCACCTCCACCTCATATCCCCAATGGCGCAGATGTTTAACCACGATGTTCTCAAAACTGCGCTGCTGACTGATAATCACAACACGGCACGTTCGTCTTTGACCCATCATCATATCACTGGCACTCACTCACCTGCACAGAGAAGCACCATTCTCCTTTCAGAAAACGTTTCAACTCTTCCGAAAGAAGGCGAGGAACTCTATTCTCGCTTTTTCCATTCAGTCAGCGGTATAAACTGGCCTGCAACACTCTTTTACCTCAGTAAAAACGCCGACACTTCGTCTGCACCCACAAGCTGCACCTGAATATTTTCGCTGACTGGATTTCTAAAAGCTAACGATCCCATTCGTCGACTGAAAATGTTCGAAAATATGCCTGCCTATGCACTCAGCAGGTATATTCATTAATCGAACAGGCTGCATGCTATTCTCAATACTTGCTAGCCTGTGCACTTTCAGGAGGCGCGAGTAGCGCAGTTACGAATTACGTCGCAATCGTTAGCTGGCAATATCTTCGTGCCTTGCAAGCACACTCGATATCGCCACTGAAAAGCCAAGAATCTCGCTTCCAACAGACCTACATACAAAAGGTTAGGAATCTCCTTTATGTAGTTTAAGCCATAATGGGTTAGATGGGTATAAAAAATAACGCTAAGATATTAAAATTTCGTTAAGTATTTTTACTCTCCTGAGTGAAACACATAACCAACCCCCGGCTCCGTCAAGATGTAACGAGGCTGGGACGGCTCCTGTTCTACTTTCCGCCGAAGTTGACGAATATACACTCGCAGGTAATCTGATTCTTCTCCATATTCCGGACCCCATACGGCACGCAACAAGGTGCGATGCGTCATCACTTTTCCTGCATGGAGCATCAATTGATGCAACAGCGAAAACTCCGTTGGGGTGAGACGAATCTCCTGCTCATCAACACGCACATGGCGACGAGGAATATCCATCGACAAATAACCATCATTGCTTTGCAGCAACGCTGGTTCCTCTTCACTTGGAGTCTCGTTCGATTGGACTCTCCTTAAACAGACACGCACACGGGCTAACAGCTCTTCATTACTAAAAGGTTTTGTCAAATAATCGTCCGCACCCAGGTCGAGCGCCTGCACTTTTTGGCGCTCCTCTGTTCTAGCCGAGAGCACGATAATTGGTGTCTGTGACCATTTCCGTACCTGAACACAGACTCCCAATCCATCTAAGTGCCCGGGCAGGCATAAATCAAGCAGGATTAAATCCGGTTGATGCAGGCGTGCCATCTCAACCGCTTGCTCCCCATCATCCGCTACCAGTACATCATAACCGGTATTGGCTAGGTTGCGACTGAGAATACGTTGTATTGAAGGTTCATCATCGACAACCAAAATACGTTTGCCTTTGGGTCTCATTAATGTTCCTCCGGGTTTGTCTGCGAAGATCCAATCCTCCATGGGGCCCCCTCACGGATGCTTACTGGTAACGTGAATATAAAACGCGATCCACTACCATCCGCCGGCTCAACCCAGATCTTCCCCTGGTGAGCGTCAATGATTCCACGGCAGATCGCTAATCCCAGCCCATTCCCCTGCGAGTTCAGACTATAAAATGTCTGAAAAATCCGTTCGCGTTCCCCTTCTGGCACACCATATCCTTTATCAACCACCTGCACACGAAGGGTATTTTCATGGGAGGCAATTGTAATGGTAATTGGCGAATTCGCTGGGCTATGGCGAGCTGCATTTTCAATCAGATTATAAAATACCCGCTCCAGTTGCACATAATCCACCTGCACCAATGGCAACCCTCGCTGAAAATCGGTCCTGATTTCTCGTCCCGCCAGTAGCCGCTCGGTCCGTGCAAGTGTGTTATGGGCAATTTCGATAAGGTCGCACCACTCTTTTTCCAGTACAAGCGCCCCCATCTCAATCCTCGACATTTCCACAAGGGCATTGACCAGGACCGTCAGGTGATCGGCCTCGACATTTATCTCTTCAAGAATCTCGTTGCGTACCTGCTCATCCCAGACAATACCAGGTTGCAGAAGCCCGGTTACTGCGGCTTTAATTGTGGTTAACGGGGTGCGAAGATCATGCGAGACAGATGATAACAGAACCGATTTATTTTTTTCATCACGCACCTGGGCTGTAATATCACACATTTGTAAGGCATTGCCAATATATCGTTCACTCTGACCATATAGCGGATAACGCTTCAAATGGTAATGATGATCCGAGGGAGCCGATTCAGGTACCAGGGGCTTGCGATTTTTCATAAGCGGGACATTTGTAGCAACATGTGTCGGCTCAACGGCAAAAACACAGCGCAGATCCTGCCGAACCGGGTTTCCATGGATGAACTCATTAAAATAGGCACGGGACTCCTCACGATTGCGCACACGCGTCATTAAGGAGGCAAAAATCGCGTCCAGGGTATATTCCAAAGGCTCTGTAGGATTCAGACGCTTGCCAGTGATCGCTTCAGCAGCAGGATTCAGATAGATACAATAGCCTTCAAGGTCTACCAGAAGCCAGGCATCACTCAAGTTTCCCGAACCTTGTTCATATATTTGCAACAACCGACTCAACTCGCTTAACATACTCACTCGATCAAGCGATTGTTCTGCTGTTTGTGTCAATAATGAAAAGCTCTCATCCTGTGATTTCGGATCATCACTGTTTAATGCGATCGGCGACTCCAATGCCCATTCCGCCTGCTCATTACCCAGAAGATTATGCAGGTCCCGCTCACTCTGGGTCAGAAGATGATCGCTGATGAAACGCAACAAACTGCTAAAACTGACCCCAAAAGCTTGCTCAGACTCTTGCCGCACCCGTTCCAGCAGCGCATGCTCATCCTTTTTTTGAAGCTTTGCCTGCTCAAGGTTTTCCAGGGCCTTTTGAAAGCGCTGGCGTTTCTCTGTTGATTCAAGCAACATGCTATTACGGATCGCAATCGTGGCCTGACTCGCAAATAGAGAGAGGATGTCAGCCTTTAGAGGCGTTAAGCCCCCCGTTTCAGAAGAGCAGAGCAGCAATGTACCATAGGCCGCATTCCCAGAAATGAGCGGATGACTGGAGAGGGTCTTGAGTCCCAGATCCGTCATAAATAAGCAGTTAAGGGGGTGTTCTTCGTCAATTTCTTGTTCGGAGATGCTAATGGTCTGGTGTGAACGCAGGGTGGCTCCAATAATACATTGCTCGCTTAAGGCTTCTTTACGTACGACAAGCCGTTGAAGCACCACTGGGTCCAGTCGGGCCTGAGCCTCTACACGCAATTTTTGATTCCAGCGATCCAGGATAACGACCGCCGAAGCCATGTTGAGGGTTTCCGCGATACCATCAACAATACGTTGTAAAATCGCAGAAAGGGACGCTGTTGAGGTGATAGCACTGGAGACAGCTTTGAGCACTTCCCGCTGACGATCCTGGATCTCGACGCTCCCGCCATCCTGAGCGCTTTCGATGGCCGCCGCAAGCACACGTACAACCGCCCATATCAAACGCTGAAGGTTTTCATCGGCATAGGTATTCTGATGAATACTCCCCAATTCAAGCGCCCCTAAGACACGCTCGCCAACAAGTAATGGAGCTATCAGGGTTGAGTGAACCTGGTGGCATCCACTCAAGGCATCCCCACTTCGGGCAGGAGAACCATCCAGGCCTTCGGGATAATTATTGACACGTAGAACTGGATTTTTTATGATCTGCTCAACCATCGAATCCTTAAATGGATGCTGATGATTTTGCGGCTTCCAGCGGTCTCCTTCTTGCTGACAAACCATGACTCGCACAGCCTGGCGATCATGACGCAACAAAACAACCCCAAAAATATCAAATGGAACGCTGGATTCTAGTTCAGATGCCAGACGGGTGTAATCGGAGTTTTTTCCACGTACACTAGAAACGATTCTTGCGACACGTTCAACTATTGTTGATTCTTCTAGTGTAGGTACTTGTGTTTGTGCCTCCATAGGTGCCCTCGGTCACTGTCTTCTCAACTACCATCTTCCCTCTTTTGCCACAATTTACAACAGCAGTATAACATAAAACAATAAACAGAACAATGCTTTGTCAAACATTGTGCAACATGATATTTGACAATGTTAATCAGAAATAATTCATTCTTCTTGTGAAGAACCATCCGATTTTCCTACAAGCGACTGGAAATGTACAAAAAGCTTTAGCTTGCTTTCTAGCAAACAATACTACAGAACGAATCCGCTTGCAAGCACATCACACTTCTTGTATCAATGCTAACTCATATTGACAGGTATAAATCTTAGGCCTCATTAGAAGGCCACAAAATGAAACAAAAAAAGTCAACAAAAACTTTCTGAAAGTGAAGAATTGTGAAGTTAGCTTTTCGAGTAGTATACACCATTTAGGTTTATTAATACTTCCATATCGATTATACACTATCCTTGCTGTATATACCGTTTGCCAGTTAACAAGCAAGGGGGATAAGCTGGCATTACAAGCCAATAAACGCAACATTAGCCCCTTTCAAAACATTAGTACCTACCAGGAGGCTTTAGTTCAAAAAGTCCTTATCTTCTGCTTTGTCTTTTCTGAATAGAGACAATACATATCCCAAATTTGGCTTCTGTGGCCGTTCCGCTCTCGCATTTTTCCTATGAAGAACATAAAGCTAGTTGGTATAAAAAAACTTCTCAGAAGCGTGTTGCATAATGATTACGAATCTTACAGTATTGAAAGGATTGAGAATCATGTCATACTTGCTGACCGGACCACTTGTTCGAGCAACCAGTGCCAGCAGTGGTCTTATCTGGGGAGAACTTTCCCATCCAGCTACCATTACGCTCCAGGCCATCCCCACCAATAATTCACATCCCTCCCGCACTATTCAGGTCCAGACTGTCAACGTTGGAAATCACCATTACTTTCTGGTATGTCTGAATAGATTACAGCCCGCAACCTGGTATAATTATCATATCCTTCACACAGATAACCAGCAGGAAAATGATCTCCCTCACCACTGTTTTCGAACGCTTGATGTACCCGAGTCCGGACTGGGCTGGAAGCTCGCCTATGGCTCATGCCGCAAGCCTACAGGCCTGAAGGATGACGCTCTCGGTGCGCTTGGAGAATGGCTGATCCAACATTTTGAGGACCGCGAATCTAGCTGGCCTCGGCTCCTGCTTCTGATCGGTGATCAGGTCTACGCAGACCAACCAGTAGCCGATTTTCTCAAAACCCGAATGGATCTTCCTCAAGGTGCCCGGACCTTTTCTGAGTTTACTGCCATCTATAACTATGCCTGGACCAACGATCCTCGCGTTCGCCAGGTGCTCGCAACGCTGCCCAGCTATATGATTTTTGACGATCACGAGATTATCAATAGTTGGAATATCGCTCCCTGGTGGCGAATTAAGGCGCTGGCGCAAGGATTAGGAGACACGATTATCGATGGCTTGATCGCTTATTGGGTCTATCAAGGGTGGGGGAATCTTGATCCACAAATGAGCCAGAATCATCCATTCATACAGATCATGCAGCACGCCTGCAAGACAGGTGAAGATGCCTATGATGCTCTGAAGGAGGCGATGACACTCGATCTCCACAATGCCGTTCCACATCAATGGCACTATCAGATTCCAACCTCGCCGCCCATTTTTGTGAGTGATATGCGTGCCG
>DASSXK010000719.1:0-5046 GCA_035703945.1 Ktedonobacteraceae bacterium
AATTCTATCATTTTTTGCGAAACTCAACAGGTTTATCTGACTCCCTGAAAGGAAATTCCCGCGTCTTTAATGTGTAATGAGAGAAAGTGCCAGAAGAGGCGTCTACTAATGAGTAGGGAGAATGCCCCATTGCTGTTTGAGTGGTCGTTGCTTGTCAGACAGAGGGAATTACTTTATCATACAGAGGTAGAATATTTTTGATGTTTTGACTCAGTACATGTGAAAGATAGATACAGGATGGCCACCGTTATAAAAAATCCGCAGGCAGCTCACTCGGGGAAGAAGGGTGGGCAGACGCCGCAAATGCCACCTCTGACACCAGGCCAGCACCGTTGGAAGCGTTTTTTGTACCAGTTGAAACATCCTGGTAATGCCATCTGGGGTTGGCTCAGTTCTGTTCGCAATGCGATTTATTTGATTGCACTCATTGTTGTCATCTGCTTCATCGGCATTTCTTTTGTGCAGGCTCCGGCCGAGGTGCTTGGCGACCCCGTTGCTTATGCCATCTGGATGCAGCAAAACGCTGTGCCGCGCTATGGCTCGCTCACGCCGGTCTATGACTGGCTACAATTTTTTACGGTCTTTTCAAGCTGGTATTTTGATGTGGTAATGACAATTCTTTGTCTGAGTATTGTCGTCTGCACGCTTAATCGAGCCCCCGCAATCTGGCAGAACTTCAGCCATCCTTTGCTGAAACGCAGCGAGAAATTTTATCGCAACGCCCTGGAACGAGGTGCGTTTGAGCGATCCGATGCCGTGAACTGGACCATGGCTGCCTTGCGTAAACGCCACTATCGCATTCGCAGCGTTGTCGAGACCCATAAAAAGGGGGATGTTGAAGAGGAGACATCGGAAGTTGTCTATCTATATGCCAACAAAAACTCCTGGGCAACCCTGTCAACGTTTGTCTTTCATGCCAGCCTGGTGACGTTGTTGATGGCAGGCGTGCTTTCACAATGGCATGGCTTTGCTGCCACCAGCCCCGCTCGACGCTATTTGCCCGCTCCTCTGATTAGCCTGAGTGATGCGATGGCAGGCTTTAACTTTGATCAGGCCCTTGCCAATGGACAGAGCACGATTGTCTATCCACGTGGAACTTTGCATAATATAAGCTTCCGCAACAATCATTTTACGGCAAAATTTGATCCCCAGACCGGTCTGGCGACCGATTATGTGACGGACCTGAGCGTCTATCGCGACGGGGTTGAAGTGGCGCATAGCGATCATTTGCGTGTGAATGATCCTCTCTCTTACGGTGGGGTGATTTTTCATCAGTCGTCCCTGATTCCTGCGGTCGATATTACCGTGCGCGATCGTGGGGGAGTTGTTTTCAGTGGTCCCCTGGTGCTGGATCAAACCAGTAACTCGGGTGGGGTCGCCTTTGATTATGGGGATGTGGCTATTTCGGACTCCTCAAATCTGGTGCTGCGAGTGGCCTATTTGCATGACTCGACACAACATATCTCGCAGCAGACTGATCCACGCCTGTTGGTGCGGATCGGTGATCCCAATACAAGCCTGAAACAGAGCAACTTCCTGAGTTTTCTGCATTCCGGCTCATCCGCACAAAGTGCCGATAAGGTCTGGACCGTCAAGCTCAATAGTGCCAGCGACGCCACGGTCTTGTTGGTCACAAAAGATAATGGCTCGGTTATTATCTGGCCGACGGCGGTTATCTTGATTTTAAGCCTCTGCCTGACCTTCTATTTTCCGCAACGACGCCTCTGGTTGCGGATTGAGGGCAATCGAGTTCAGATGGGTGCATTGCGCGAGCATTTTGTAAATATCCGCACGGACCTGCTTGGGATTGCTCGTGAGGCTCAAAGAGATTCAAAAGGCCGCTTACCTGAGCCTTTGATGGTGGCAAATAAGCAGTAATCATAGAGAGTTTAAGTATTTTTTCGGCTTGTTTTCCTCTGCCTCTTCAGTCGTAGCGAGAGCCATTGACAGGGGATACTAGCTGATATATCCTAGCTGAAGGATGGATAAGAACAAGGTTTGTTTGGGTATTGCCCTGGGAAAGGTGCCATATTATGAAATTGACAATGAAAGGCGACTATGGCTTGCGAGCTATGCTGGATATGGCAGCGTACTATGGACAAGGGCCAATCGAAAGTTCAGATATAGCGAGCAGGCAGCATATTCCAGAGCAATACCTGGACCAGATCTTGATGGTTTTGCGCAAGGAAGGGCTGGTGAAAAGCATTCGTGGCCCTAAAGGTGGACACATGCTGGCAAAGGCACCGGGTCAGATTACAATGGCACATGTGATGCAGGCTTTAGAAGGGTATGTTCCGCCGATGGAATGTTTGCCCAATCCAGATTTCTGCAAGCTTTCTCCAGGTTGCGCCTTGCGTGAAGTCTGGCAAAAGATTGATAGTATGACGCAACAGATCTTGACCTCCACCACGATTGAAGAGCTTGCGCAGCGACATCGTACGGGTAGTACAGAAATGATGTATTATATTTAAACACGCTCTGAGCGTTGTTTGTGAAGCAATCGCGCCACCTTGTCTAGCGGAGCCTGATTTTTTGTTGAACCTGAAACTCACGGGGCAGGGAGTTGAGCAGCGAGAAGGGGGGATCGCAAGTGAGTGTAGACGTCCCAAAGGATTTACATCAAGCGCGCTTAATCGCTATCATTGAAGATGATGCTGGACTTGCGACCGTCTTCAATGACCTCTTTCAGTTTGATGGTCGCTGGCGCTGTCAAATCCTCTCCGACGGCCAGAAAGCAATAGATTGTTTGCCGGACATGGGAGCGGACTTGATTCTACTCGATGTAGGATTGCCAAACCTGGATGGTGCCTCGCTCTATAAAATGCTTCAAGGACACCAAAAAACCAGAGATACTCCGATTATTGTGATTACAGGAAGTTATGACTGGGAGCTGCACCGGATGGGCTTGAATGCAGGCCTGCTGCTGCGAAAGCCGTTCAAGATGCAAGAGTTGCTTGTAATGGTCCAGGCTTTGCTTCCGGTGGAAAGAGAAGGCTGAAAAACTTATGGCCCACTGGGCAAAAGATGCAACCGAACTGGTTGGCCGTACACCTCTGGTAGAATTGAAGTGCATTACAAAAGGTTTGAATGCCACTATACTGGCCAAACTAGAGATGTTCAGTCCAGGAGGCAGTATTAAGGACCGGATTGCCTTGCAGATGGTTCGAGAAGCGGAAGAGCAGGGAGCCTTGCTTCCTGGTGGGGTGATAGTGGAGCCAACCAGCGGCAACATGGGGATCTCGCTGGCCTGGGTTGCTGCGGCCCGTGGCCACGAATGTATTTTGACGATGCCTGATACGATTGCTCTGGAGCGGCGTCTCCTCTTACGCCGCTTCGGCGCTAGAATTATTTTGACTGCTGGCAATCAGGGCATGCGTGGGGCGATCAATAAGGTGAATGAGTTGCTCACCACTGTTCCAAATGCCTGGCAGCCTCAGCAGTTCTCCAATCCGGCTAATGCCCAGGCTCATCGAGAGTATACCGCCCCTGAAATCTGGGAGGAGAGCGGTGGTGCGGTGGATATGGTTGTTATCGGGGTCGGAACAGGTGGAACATTGACCGGCGTCGCTGAAGGGTTGCGGGCTTTGAAGCCAGAACTTGAAGTGGTCGCGGTCGAGCCAGCGAACTGCGCGGTTCTTTCCGGCAAGCGACCTGGACCGCATCGGATTGAGGGACTTGGCCCTGGTTTTATCCCTGAAATTCTGAATGTCAGTTTGATAGATCGCGTGATTGCAGTTACCGATCAAGATGCCGTCACAACCGCGACCCGGATCATCATGGAAGAAGGTTTATCGGTGGGGATGAGTAGTGGAGCCGTGGCATGGGCGGCGATGCAAGAGGCGCATAAGCCAGAGAATGCTGGAAAGGTCATCGTGACGATCTTCGCGAGTTCTGCTGAACGCTATTTGCAATCCATCCTCTTTGATGATCTGCGTAATGCTACAAAATCTTGAGAACATCAGGTGGGCAAAAGTTGAAACAAGGTCAGCCGTTCATGCGTATATACTATGGATGCCTTCGTCACATAACGTATTTTCTTGAATTCTTCGCTTGTATTGAGGTGTATGATGCAATCTAAAGTTAACGCGTACCTTTTTTGTTTGGGAAGAACATCGTACACGCGCACTCGTCTACTTGGTTGGCTCCTCCTGATTGCCTTCCTGCTTGTGTCGGCCTTGATGTCCTTTTGGGCTGTACAGCTCTGGCCGAATTATCCCCATACCTGGACCCCCTTTCTGAAATGGGAAGATGCCTTGTTTGCCACCCTGGTATATGGTGTTTTGACCGCTTTGAGTGGCTGTCTCCTGTCCGCTCGTTTCTTGATGATTCTCAAAATTGCCCGACACCGCGAAATGTTGAGTCTCGAAAACGATTCAACCTTTACAACGCGTGACCTTTCGATTGAGAATCTGGCCTCGATCTTCTGGAGCGTTGGAACAACCTTTATTTGCTTCGTCGCCGCAGTCGTTGGACTGATCCCCGAGATGCTGATCGGCTGGACGCTTTCGCTGGGTAGTCCGTTGCTGGTTTTCTTTGCAACCGCAGGGGCCGTCGTGCTGAGTCTGGCGGGTTTATGTATCACCGTGCCCACGCTGGCGTTTACTGTGATCGGCTGGTTTGGCTGGGTTTCATTTTTGAAGAAAATCGGGTCGGCCTGCACCTATCACCTATCCCCACAAACAACCATCACGATCGATGGTTTTGTCTTGACAATCATTCATCCCGATAAACCAGAGGCATTGATTGATCTGAATTTGTTGGATCTGGAAGACCAGCGGCACCTGTTGTATCTGTTCCGCAAGCGTTGGCTGGAAGCGCAGAAGAGTTGGAATCCTGGCTTTGGCGAGGAGATCGAAGCGGTCTTGAAATCCCTTGAAACATCCAAATTACAAACTTACGGTGGATAGTCTTGAGTGAGTTAGGACTTACGGGCTAGTTCAGTTGCGATTGCATGGTCAGTTTCTTTTCGTTGGAGTATGATTGTAAAAGAGAAATTCTTAATTGGAATAATCCCTGTCGTCGATGTGTTATCGTAGGTACAAGTTG
>DASSXK010000729.1:0-6256 GCA_035703945.1 Ktedonobacteraceae bacterium
CTGGCAGCCAGACATATCGAAACGTTCGAATCTGATCGACAGCATCCTCGCCGCCCTCGCCGTGTCTCTCGTCTCTCGCGTATTCATGATATTTCGACTGAAATCCAGCGTGATAATACTCCTGTGCCAGATACTTTTAAGCTTGAAGCTGTGCCGGAAATTCATCCTACCCCTGAACCTGTTAAAGAGAACCAGGGCAATCGGAGCTTGCCCGAATTTTGGCCCTGGATACATGATGCTGATACGGAAGTTATGGATGAGAGTGATTGGAAAAATCAGGAAGATCCGCTGGCTTCTCGTCACATCCCCAGGAGATCCTCGGGCGCGCTTGTTGAGGCGGAGGATATGTGGCGTATTCTGGGTGGACGCGTTAAAATTCCTTTGCGACGTTCCATATTTCGCTCGCCTATGACAATCAGAAATATTTTTGTTGGGTTGCTTGTGCTGGCCGTTATCGGGTTGATTATAGATAGTGTCCTGCTCTCTTTTACTTTTTTCTATCCACAAAAGGGGAATGAGAGCGCGTCGGGACCACCAGTGCTGCTGATTTCTTCCAGTACCACCCATATTGGACAAAGCCTGATTATTCATCTTCAACATTTTCCTGCTTTAACCCAGGTTCTATTGACTCGGGATATTCAGGACGTTTTGTATACCGATGGTAAAGTATTGAAGAAAGTTACGGTTGGCTCAAATGGCTCGGTTGATGTGACAATTCAAGTTGATGCCTCCTGGTCTGCTGGCTTTCATACAATTCTGGCTGAGGATCTGGCGAATCGCTATACTGCAAGTTCGATAGTTCAGCTTATTGATCCCAGGCCCAGCAAGCCATCGCATCTGCTTGTTGATATACATCAGTTGGATATGGGTGAGGATTTTCAGGGTGCAAGTACGATCAAAACGGTAGACTTGCATAATACGGGAGGGGGCTCTGTCACCTGGTCTGCCAGCAGTGATCAGCCCTGGCTATTCCTGTCTCCGGCCAGCGGAACGTTCAGCACTGACCAGCATGTTTCGATTGCTGTTTCAAGAAATAACCTGAAATCAACTGTTTATCACGGACATATTTCATTCACCTCAAATCTTGGGGGGTCGGCTAAAGTTGACGTACAGATGTCAGTCAAATCCTTGCCGCTCAATCCCGGGCCTGTCCTCTCTGTATCACCACCGTTGCTGTCATTTAGTTCGACTGATGGAGGGATGGCCCCCGTTCCGCAGAACCTCACGATCAGTAATCCAGGCTCGAAAAAGCTAAAATGGTCTCTGACGGGTACAACACCATTAAATAATCCATTACTGGCATCGCTTGGGAATATGCCGCAATGGTTGAGTCTGCGTCCAGCTTCAGGTGAAATTGATCCAGGTTCTACCCAGGTTGTACAGGTAATTATTAATAATACAGGTGTGATTGCTGGAACCTTTACGGATAAGCTTACATTTACTGGTTTGGATAACGCGGTAAATAATCCGCAGTACGTTAATGTCACTTATACTGTTTTGCCTTCATGTAGTTTAGCGACGAATGCTGACTCTTTGAGCTTTACGAGTGTGGCGGGCCTCAGTACTACCAGCAGTCAATCATTGGGCCTGAGTGCTTTACAGAGTTGTGGTTCAACGATTAGTTGGCATTCAGTTACTTCTAATGCAAGTTGGCTGACAGTCTCTCCGACGAACGGACAATTAAAATCGGGGGAAAGCACAAACATTGCTGTCTGGGTCAACTCTGCAAACTTGTCACCTAAAATCTATCAAGGTTACGTCTCAATTGTGACCGCGAAGAATACCCAGAGTGTGCCCATTATCCTGATGGTGCAGCCTAAGCCATCGCCTTCAACACCGATTGCGACTGTTTCACCTCTCACCCTGAATTTCAGTGCTGTGCAGGGACAGGCCGATCCACCCGCGCAGGTGGCTTCGCTTGTGAATAGCGGTGGGGGATCGCTTTATTGGCATGCTAATGCTACGTTTTCCTCATCGACTGCCAATAGTTGGATGGCGTTTTCGCCAGGGAATGGTCTCGTCGCTCCTGGTCAATCGGGGCAGATCACTGTCAAATTGCATACGGGTGGCATGACACCAGGAAGTTACAGCGCTCAATTGGTAATAGTTGGCATGGATGGACAAGGCCAAACCGCGAGTGGAAGCCCGCAGATAATAGCGGTTCATCTCACGGTTGTTGCTCCTTGTACTCTCTCTCAAGCATCATCGAGTTCGCTGGCTTTCACGGCGACGCAGGGAGCCGGAAACCCAACTTCACAAACGATTACAACAACTGCGGCGGGCAATTGTAGCTGGCCTCTTAATTGGAAAGCGACTGTGGATATCGGCGGTAGCTGGCTAAATGTTACGCAGGGCATTGGTTCCATTTCGGCTGGTGGTCAGGGAGCAACCCTGACGATTACGCCCAATATTATAGGACTTACGCCGGGAACGTATACAGGCCATCTGAGTATTAATGCTACCGATCAAAGTGCTAACCATCCTGAGGGCAGCCCTGTCGGTACCTCAGTTACACTGACAGTCTTGCCTCCCTGTATATTCCAGGCGAATACCGCGTCTCTGGCTTTTTCGATTGGGCAGGGTCAGCCTTCTCCAGCCGGCCAAAACGTTGGATTGAGCGAGACCGGGCATTGTGCCTATCCGGCCTCCTGGACTGCGAGTGTCAACGCGGCAAGCAATAACTGGCTACAGCTTTCGGCTACCTCTGGCAATGATGCTGGCGCTGGCAGCACCCTGGCGGTAAACGTAAATTCAGGATTGCTCACACCAGGTACGTATACCGGTCAAATCACTATTATGGCCAGTGGCAGTGGCGCAACGCCGGTCCTGAACAACCCGATTGTAGTTTCAGTTACTTTTACCGTAACCGCCTATTCTTTAAGCGGTACAGCGATGGGTTGTTCTGATACCACATGTGCGACCACTGCGTCCTTGCCGGGAGCAACAGTTGCGCTCAATAATTCTTCGGGTACTCAGATTACATCGGTCACGGCTGATGCCTCGGGTAATTTCAGCTTTAATGGGGTTGCATTGGGCTCGTATACTATCGTGGTGAGTGGGACTGACAGTGGAAACCATCCTTTTACTGGAAGCACCTCTGTCGTTGTTACGGGGAATCAAAACGGTCTGGTAGCGGATGCTTATCCAGGGTAAGCGTTGCAATGTTTTTGTTTTTATCAGGAAAGAGGGTTGATGCTTCTCGCTCTTCCATTTCTAGATGATGTACCTCTAAAAGTGTGTTACAATATGTTTTATCCGTTAACTGAGGACGCTGGTTTAGGCATTTTAATGCGCTTATAGGACAGTAGCACTGCAAAGGGGATGAGATTCTCTTGTTTTCAGGCATAAAAACCAAACGCTGTGTTTACTGCCAGCAGCTTTCGCCAGCGGATGCCGACTTTTGCCAGCACTGTCTGCGCCCTTTTGAAGCAACAGATCCACTGTTCAAAATCCATAATTTATCTCGTTCCTCTACAACTCCTGCTGCTTCTCATCAGGCTGGTCATTATCCTGGACTTCACCCCGAGGATCAGCCGTATCAATCCAATTTAATGGAAGCCCAGCAAAAAACGCCTGAAGCATCTCAGGAAAAAGATTTGCCTGAAGAAGCGACGGCTTTGGATGGAGAAGATGTAACTGATGTTGTACCTCCGACGCCGCCTCCACTTCCTCTGCCCTATAAGCCGCGAAAACGGTTGCAGGCTGCACGGGTGCTATCCCTGGCCTTGATCGCGTTTTGCCTGATGTTATTGGTTGTTGGAAGCCTGCTGGCCTATATGTTTATTGATAAAAGAGGTGGCCCTCCGTTAAATCTAACTGCCACCCCTGACCATCTCTACGTTGGCGACTCATTCTTGCTTATTGGTCATAATTTTGGGGCTGCGGATATTGTGAAGTTTACTTCAGACACGAACGAACCCTTGCTTGCTTCGGATGGGCAGCCTCTGCAAGTACAGGCCGATGGAAATGGCGTATTCAAAGTTGTGGTGGTTGCGCCCGCGAGTTGGATTGTGGGAGCGCATCGCGTTTTTGCGACCGATGTTTCCCAGCAAGTAAGTACTTCAGCCATGATTACTGTGCTTCCACAGCTGAATGCCCCTCCTGGTTTTCAGATCGCGAATACGTCTCTGGATCTGGGGACTGATAGACCGGGTGTGTTGACACATAAGCCGTTTATGTTAAGCAATAGTGGGAGTGGAAGTGTAAGCTGGACCTCTAAAAGCGATCAGCCCTGGCTAACCGCTCAGCCCGACCATGGGACATTTAAGACGACGACCAGTATTATCTTGCAGGTCGATCGTTCGAACCTGGATATGGCTGCCTATACAGGACATCTCACCTTTCAACAGCCCGGTTCTAATAACCCGCCTCAGGTCTTGACTGTCACAATGCAGGTTGATAAGAATGCTCCAGGTATTTCTGGTCTGTTGATCTCCACGGATGCGTTGAGCTATAGCGCGGGCCTCGGTCATAACCCATTTGATCAAACGATTACCTTGCAGAATATCAGTAATCAGCCCCTTGATTGGAGCAGCAAGGCCGTGACGGAGAACAGTGTAAGCTGGATTGCGGTGGTGCCTGATAGAGGGCATCTGGAGCCGCATGCCAGCACTGTTGTAACGGTCCAGGTTCAGTCTCAACAGTTGCCAGTTGGAAACTATCAGGGCACCCTGACAATTAATGGGCGGACGGCCCAACCGCTGCATGTGACGCTGGCTGTCGTGACGGCCGCGAATCTACAGGTACCTTCCTCATTGACCTTAGTTGCGACGGCAGGGCAGAGCACGATGACGCAAACGCTCACGATTCAGAACGCTGGTGGTCAGCCGATTGATTGGCAGTTGAATGCTGGTACGCAGAATGGTGGTTCCTGGTTACGTGTGGTGCCCCAGACCGGGCACCTGGACCTTGGCGCTCAATCGGTGGTAACAGTGTTGCTGGATGCTCGCAATTTGAAGAGTGGCTCGTATCAGGGAGCATTGACCTTTAGCTTTGGAGATGCTGTGCGAACCTGTACAATCTTTTTGACGGTGATACCTTCGACTCTGCCTTCGATTGCGCTCGATCATACCAGTTTAAGTTTTACGACGACGCAGGGATCTAATCCCGCTCCGCAGTCTTTTACGCTGACGAATCCTGGTGGTGCAGTCCTGGACTGGCGAATTAGCAGTAGCCAGAGCGATCAGACGAAGCAGCCAGCACTCGTTGTTGTACCGATGAGTGGTAGTCTGGAGCCAGGAAAAAGTGTCACAATCCTCGTAACGCCCGCTGTCGATCAACTACCAGCTGAGCTGCTTGGAATGACTTTGACGGTCACGGATGCGCGTGGCGAACCAGGCGTTCAAAGCCAGCAGGTGAATGTGTCTGTACAGATTCGTTAGGCTTCACATTGGCGATAGATTGACGCTCCCAGGCCCCTGTGCTACACTCTGAGTCAAACGTTTCGTTTCAATGTTCGACGTTTACCGATGGTGTAAGCGTCCTTATCCATTATTTTACATAATAAAATAACTTGATGGAGGATAGAGTCGTGCCAAAGATTACGTTTGTACGCGAAAATGTCACTGTTGAGGTGCCAGAGGGTGATCATGTACGGTATCCCGCGTTAGAGAACGATGTGCCTGTCTATTGTGGCATCTGGAAATTTGCAAACTGTCATGGGAATGGCCTGTGTGCATCGGATAGGGTTGCCGTTTCGCCTTCGACAAATACCAATGCTTTGACGTTCCTGGAGAAGTTCCGGCTTGGGGGCGATCTGAAGAAAAACCCGAATTTGCGTCTGGCCTGCCAGGTGGAAGTATTCGGTGATGTGACTGTTGAGACACAGTGCAAATAAAGCAGGACCTTTACTTCGTCGTGTTTAACGCACGACGAAGTAAAGTCTGATTGCCAACTGATTATTCCAGTAGAGTTCTACCTTGCCTTCCATTGGACTTGGGAAGGGCTCCTGGGTTGATCCATTTGTTATATCGGTGATTGTACCCGAAGAGTACGAGTGGAATAATAAATTGTTTGTATACCACTTGACTGTCACCTTCCCTTTCCCCTTGGGATGAACCGTATAGGTGACATAGACAATTTGCCCCGGCTTAAAGACGTGCTCCGGCTGAATCGGAATTAATACCTTTGGATTAATTGACGAGGCCGTCGTTGCTGAGAAGATGACCGCACTCGCCGGGCCGGACTCTGTCAGGACCTTGGGGTCCGGGACGTTTGATACACTGGCTGGCTGTTGGTTGGGAGGTCGTCCATCTCC
>DASSXK010000021.1:0-4014 GCA_035703945.1 Ktedonobacteraceae bacterium
TGTAGCAACTCTTGCGCTGGGCATCGGTGCGAATACGGCCGTCTTCAGCATTGTCTATGGTGTATTAGTGCGAGCGCTTCCTTACAACAACTCTGAAAGGTTGCTGCTGCTCGGCGAAGGAATTCAGGGAGAATCTCCCAGAAGCGGCCTCAGCGGGGTTTCACTGCCGAATTTTCATGACTGGTCGGAGCGCAATCGTGTTTTTGACAACTTATCGGCATATACAACCGAGTTCATAAACTTCCAGGAGCAGCCCCACCCGCAGAGAGTGCTTGCGGTAAAAACTACATCTCAGCTGCTGTCGACTCTGGATAGTTCTCCTCAACTAGGACGGGGATTCTTGCCCGATGAGGACCAGCCGGGCAAACCGAACATAGCGATACTGAGCTCGGCTTTCTGGAAACAAAATTTCAATAGCGATCCGGCAATCCTAGGAAAGCCGATTGCACTCAATGGGCAGACCTATACCGTTATCGGTGTCATGCCCGTCGGATTTAGTTTTCCTCCGGGCAGCGAATCTGCTGTTTTCATGCCGCTACAGCTTGCACCGGAAATAGCTAATAACCGCGGCTCCCACCTGTTACATGTAATCGGCCGTCTGAAACCCGGTGTTCGGGTTGCCAGGGCCCGGCAGGATATGGATGCCATTGCACACCAGATCAGCATTGAGTATCCAGAAGAGCAGAAAAACCGGACCATAAAAATGCTTCCCTTGCACCAGGCAATAGTGGCAAATATAAAACCGATTTTGACGGCGTTGATGGGAGCTGTTCTGCTTGTCCTTCTTATTACCTGCGTCAATGTTGCCAACCTGCTGGTTGCGCACGCGCACACTCGGAAACGTGAAACCGCGGTCCGCATCGCCTTGGGAGCAGGAAGGTCTCGCCTGATCCGCCAATTCCTGACGGAAAGCGCCCTCTTGGGATGCCTTGGCGGGTTGCTCGGC
This sequence comes from Ktedonobacteraceae bacterium, assembly GCA_035703945.1. Taxonomy (GTDB): domain Bacteria; phylum Chloroflexota; class Ktedonobacteria; order Ktedonobacterales; family Ktedonobacteraceae; genus DASSXK01. The sequence continues at coordinate 947 of DASSXK010000021.1, forward strand.
ATAGGTGTCGCTTATCTGGGCATCCATGCCCTAATGCAACTGGCAGGAAATCAGATTCCCCACGCGAATTCAATTTCTCTGAATGGTGTGGTGCTTGAATTCCTCGTATGTATCTCACTATTTACGAGCCTGATCTTTGGCATGGCGCCCGTGCTGCAAACCGGAAAAGCTGATTTGCACGAAGACCTGAAAGCAGGTACTCGGACTACTTCCGGCGGCAGGCATGTATTGAGGATGCGCCATCTGCTCGTCGTCAGCGAGACCAGCCTGGCATTGATACTCCTGGTAACTGCCGGACTGCTGGTGCGCACCGTATTGAATCTTTACAACATCGATCCTGGTTTCACATTAGATCATGTGATTGCTGAGCGTGTTTCCGTGGATTCGGGATCATATGGCCAAGGCAGCGTCTCTGCCGTGCTGTATCAGCCACTTCTTCAACGCCTGGCGCAAACGCCGGGAGTTACCTCGATTGGATTGACCTCAAATCTTCCTGCTCAGGGAGCCCAGATCAATAGCGACTTTCACATTACAGGGCAGCAGGAGAGCAACGAACCGCCCTCAGCAGAATTTCGCGTCGCTGATCCCGGATATTTTCGCACCCTGGACATCTCGATATTGCGGGGGCGGGGATTGGATGATGCCAAGACTGCCCCCAGTCCGCAAATTGCGGTGATCAACGATACGCTGGCGCGCAAGTATTTTTCAGGACAGGATCCGGTTGGCCAACAGTTCACCGTTGAGGATAAACAGACCTGGAAAGTAATCATCGTGGGCGTGGTCTCTGATACCAGGCAGGTCTTGCAAGAAGCTCCTGCTCCAGAGATCTATTTTTCATACCTGCAATTGCAGCCTGATTCGTTGTGGTATCCCTACCTGCTGGGCAAGAACATAAATCTGGTGGTGAAGACCAATATGTCTGTATCGTCATTGGTCAGTGCAACTCATCAAGGCTTGAAAGAAATCGGTCCCGATCAGTTGATTTATGATGCCAAGCCGATAAGGTTGTTGATTTCTGAGTCCTTATTCAGGGTGCGCGCATTTTCAATACTGCTCACCATTTTTGCTGTTATCGCCCTTCTAATTGCAGTAGCGGGAATCTACGGTGTAGTGGCTTATATCGTCAGCCAGCGTACCAAGGAGTTCGGGGTACGCATGGCCCTGGGCGCAGCCCGGTCGCGAATTCTCCTATTGGTGCTTAAGCACGGCCTTGCTCCTATCTTTAATGGCATAGCTGTGGGTCTTTTCATTTCGCTTCTTCTCGGTCACCTGCTTAACTCTCTGGTATACGGCGTAAGCACGACTGACATTCTGACTTTGACTGTAGTAGCAGTGCTGCTCGTCATCATTTCGATCCTCGCCTGTTGCATACCCGCTTATCAGGCCACCACCGTTAACCCTATCACCGCGTTGCGTGATCAATAGCCACCATAAGGTCTTCATGGACGCGGCTGTCCTCGCATAGGAGTTATTCGCAAGCGGAAAAGAAATTAAATGTCAGTAGCACAGAGGAGATGCCAAGTGAAATCCCCACGGGAAGAGCCTTTCAACACTTTCGAGGCTTCGCGTCTGATTACGCGGCTCGACCAGTTGCCCAGGCGGCCCCTGCCGGAATTGTGTGAAGAATTAAGATGTGATTTTCTTCATCGTTGCCGACTTGGCGAGCATGCTGACATCATCGCATGCTACAACCTCGGATCTCTTTACCAGTTTCAGGCCGGCGAATTAAGCAGGGCAGAGCGGCTCTGCCATCACGCAATTGCTATCTGCCGACAAAAAGCCGCGGGAGACAGAAAAGACCTGTGGATGCTCAGGATGCTGCAGCCATACCTCAATGTAGCGCGGCTGGCGGCCCTGAGAGGCGAAACTGCGAAGGCCGTGCGTGTATTCCGGCAAGTGTTCTCCTTCATCTCCGGCCAGACAGATTTTTACGTGAATGATTACCGGATCCCGGTTGCGTCGCTCAGTGGACTGGAAAAGGAAGAGCCCGGCCTGAAGGCGTTTGTCTCTAACGTCTTTCTGTTCGACTCAATCAAGGCCTTCCTGGTGCAATCGGAATTCAGACCATTGCTGGATTTTATTGATGAGATTTCCGGCTTTCCGGTATTTCAGAAGCATCTCGGATATCAATATGTCCTGATGGAGACCAGGGCGCGCGCTTTACTGGGCATGGGCGAAAGCGGGCGCGCTCTTGAGGTGCTCAGCCAGTTCGTCCGCCGGATGAACTCCGACAAGATCGAATACCTTGCAGTCTTTGCACTGATCGCAGCGGCATACAGGCAGCAGGAATCTTCGCAGCAAATTGTCGAGTTGCTGCAAGCTGTCCAAAAACGTGCGCGCAACTATGCCCAGGGGAAGTCATTGCTGCGGGCTGCCCAGACCCTGCATCTCCTCGCGGTCCAGCAGTTTTTACTATTCGACTATGAGAACGCCCGTCAAAATGCCGATCAGTCAATCCAGAGCGCGGAAAGTGCGGGAGATGAGATTACCGTTCTTAAATCACTTGTCTTGCTTACGCGCATCGAGGAGGAAACCCGGGATTTCGCGCATTCCCGACGACAACAGTTGACTTCACTGGCAACTTCCACCTTCTACCGTTTTGAGAAAGCGCTGGCATACCTGGTGCTTGCGCAGCCATCCGGCAATCCTTTGGTTGATGGCCGCGATTTTGTAGCAGAAGCCATGCATCTGCTCGCCACTCTTGGGCAGGCTTGCCAGCCCAAGCACAGCACTTGGATTCCGGCACCTGATCACAGTCGCCTAGTATGCCACGGCTCGGAACTTCGCCACGGCCTGATGGACAAGCAGTACGAAACACTGATGCGTTATTCACCCTCATTGCCCTTTCGGCATGATCGCGACACTGTTGCCACAACGGTGCAGGTTTCTTAGGAGGTAGCCTATGTTTACGATTCCCCGATTGCTGGCGCTTCACGATCAGGCTCCTTCTTCCAGTGCGCTCGCCGATTGTCTTGGCGATCAATATCTCTATGCGCGTAACCGGGTTTTTAGAAATGTGCGAAATTCATTTTTGCAATATGGATTCCGGTTCTCTTCTGCAGACACAC
>DASSXK010000041.1:0-9111 GCA_035703945.1 Ktedonobacteraceae bacterium
CGCTTCTCAGGAAACGCTTCAGAATATCATCGCGCTTGAACTTGAGTCCCAGCTTATAGCAAGGGAGACGTGGTTGCACGACCATTACCTTCGCAGATCCAAGCTGAAATTGATCGCCGACATGAGCGTCCTTTTCCAGTAGACCCTCAAGCGTGAGATTTTCGCCAAACATTCCCCAGGGAAGTTCCATCTCTGGAAACTCTTGACGCCAGTAGCTATAGTGCTCGGCAGGATAGACATAGATGGCTTTTTCTGGACCACCGTGAACGGTCAAATCGGCCTGACGGTCTCCATCAAGGTTGAGCCGCCCCACCTTGATACGACCCTCCACGGGCTCCTTAAATATCCCCGTTGAAACGGTCCGTCCCTTCCAAATTACCTCACGTGGTTGCCCAACATTTACCGAGATAACGCGCATTTGCGTTTTGGATTGCATGCTATTCCTCCGGCTGCACTGATCTTTTATCGTTCTCACCCGACAATTTTTTCTGGTCTCTCTACAGCATAACATTCAGAAATTATACATGTCAATGGCAAATTAGACTTATACAAATTATATTGCCAGCCTTTCCTTCAAAAAAACGATGCTTGTCAGGCACAGATTCATCAGCATATGATGCGCCAGTGATAGACATATATCGACTACATCACTCTTAAAAAAATCATATCACAGGAAAGAACGCATTCGTGAGATGTGAGTATAAAAATGTGATGCGGCCGTGATCTATTCCGCTTAAACTCAAAAGGTAATAATGCTGATCCTTCTGATGAAGAGTCATTAAGGATGACCAGTATATTTTTACTGGTTGACTCCTGAGAGGAGATCGTTATGACCTATCAATTCCAGGTCAACGAACAAACTTGTATTAATTGTGGTATTTGTATGGATCTATGCCCGGTCCGCTGTCTGGATATGTCTCGTCCTTCAGGCGATGGCGAGATTGGCAGCGCGACTGAGCGTCTGAGTCCTATTCCTGGCGAGTGGGGCGAGCGGCCCTGGATGATGCTCGGCCCTGTCCAAACAGCGACCTGCATCGGCTGCCAGGTCTGCGCACAGGAATGTCCGACCAATGCAATTACCATCGCCAGCACGAAGAATAAACCAACATTTGCCCGCCGTGGGCCACTAAGTTATTTACCCGAAGGCAATGGTTGGCAACCATTAAATGCCTACACACGCGCGACTCCCGAAGAGCCTGGCGAGACTCCCTGGGGCGAAGGACGGGCCTGGCACGTAGCTGGACACACCGATGTCTGGCAGACCTGGCGCTCCTGGCTGGGAGAGCGCAAGGAAGATCTACGCGCCCCCTGTCAGACGGCCTGCCCCGTTGGAACCAATGCCGGTCTGTATGTCAGCCTGGTTGCTCAGGGACGTTATGCCGAAGCTTACCAGGTTGCGGCTGAACCCAATCCTTTCCCTAGCATTTGTGGGCGCGTTTGTACCGCTCCCTGTGAGGATGCCTGCCGACGCGGAGAGTTCGATGAGCCGATCGCAATTCGCGATCTGAAACGCTTCGCAACCGAGCATGGTGGCGAGCTTCAGCGCAAGATTCCAGCCTCTCGCCGTACGTATAAGGAAAGAGTTGCCATCGTTGGTGCGGGTCCAACCGGACTAAGCGCCGCTTATTACCTGGCTCGCCGTGGCTATAAAGTTAACGTCTACGATGCGATGCCTGTCGCTGGCGGTATGATGGCCGTTGGTATTCCTGATTATCGACTTCCACGCAAAGAGCTGAATCGGGATATTGCTGACATCCAAAAACTCGGGGTCAACTTCAATCTCAATACAGCGATTGGGCGCGACTATACGCTCAACGATCTTCAGGACATCCATGACGCAGTCTTGCTGGCGGTCGGCGCACAGGCCAGCCAACACCTGAACATCCCTGGCGAAAGAGAGTTCCCGGAAGTCATTCCCGCCATTCAGTTCCTGAAACAGTTTAACCTTGATAGCACCACGACCCTGACAGGAAATGTCGCGATCATCGGTGGTGGTAGTACGGCAATGGATGCCGCTCGCTCTGCTTTGCGGGCCGGAGCAACAAGCGTACACATTTTCTATCGTCGTTCACGGACCGAAATGCCCGCGCAGAAAGAAGAGATCCGGGCAGCCCTGGCCGAGGGTATTCAGCTACATGAGCTGACCGCACCGATCCAGGCCCTTGGCACAGGTGGCCATCTGCGAGAGATCCAATGTATCCAGATGCGCCTTGAAGAACCCGATGAGAAGGGTCGCCGTCGCCCTGTTCCGGTCCCTGGTTCAGAATTCACAATGCCGATCGAGCATATGATCGTCGCAATCGGTGAAGCGCCCGATCCATCGTTCCTCCCTGAAGGCACCAGCGTCCAGATCGCCGCCTGGGGTGGTCTGCTTATCAACACTGAAACCCTGGCAACCGGGGCCCCTGGTATCTTTGCTGCCGGTGACGTGACCTATGGTCCTAAAACAATTATTCACGCCGCAGCTCATGGGCGACAGGCCGCCCGGGCCATCCATGCCTACCTGCGTGGCCTCTCGCCTCGCGCTCTGAATGAAATGCCTGATGATGAGTTTGAGACAACGTCCAAACTTCCTGAAAGCGGGATTATTGAGCTGGATCTCCGGCCAACGCCACGCGAAGAGATGCCGCTGCAAGGCGCAGCAGCAGCCCATCAGCGGGATCTGGAGTTCGCGACCGGTTTCACGGAAATACAGGCTCGCCACGAGGCAAGTCGTTGCTTACGCTGCGATCTGGCCTATCTTTGCCCGACCGTTCACTTGCTCAATCCTGAAAAAGCAAAAAAAGCGACCGTTAGTTCCTTGTAGAGAAGGCGAATAGCCTTTTTACGGGCTTTATTCTAAGGAGGTGCACTGGTGTCACCACAAGATCTTACAACAGCTATCATCAACGGTATTAACGCTGGCGGCGAACAGTTCCTGGAGGGGACCCTCGCGGCGGCTCTACCGATTATCTGGCTCGCTATTTTAGGACTCCACCTGGGACGTCCCTATATTCTGGATATGATTGACCGCTTTACGCTGCGCCTGGGTGCGGACCTGCTCTGGTTGATTTATATCGCCCTGCGTGACATTCTGATTGTTTCCGGGGTAATTATGAGCTTTATGTTCTTCTTCCCCGATGTTGTCGTGACAGATGCCTTACCGATTACCGGCGGCCTGGCTGCGGCCTCGCTCTTCGGAGTCCTGCTTGTGAAATTGATGGGTGATCCCGATCATAACCTGCGCGACTTCCGACTCACAACAATTCTGCTCGGGATTGGTTCCGTTTTCTACTTCGTGCCGTATCTGCTGGGTGTCCAGATGAGCCTATCCTTTAGCCCAAATCTGGTCACAAATACCAATCCGGTCTGGGCAGTTGGCTTCGCCTATGTCTCAGTCGCCCTCCTGGCTATCATGGGTGCCATTGCAGCCATCTATGCCATTCGAACCGGTGGGCGACCAGAGCTGCCAGAAGCAACCGAGGCAAGCAACAATTAATCTCAGGTAGCGACCAATGAGAAATCACCTTCATGACGCCGGTCCTTGTGACCGGCGGAGAGAGAGATAGACAATGAAACCAACAGATGTCACAACAGCCCTTACAAATGCGCTGGTCCAGGGTGGATCAGCCTGGTTGATCGCAACCATCGTGGCGTTTTTACCCGCCCTCTGGACGATGGCCTTGATCCTGCATCTGGGGCGGCCATACGTGATGCGCACATTGCGCCGCTGCGGCCTCCGGCTCGGAGCCGATGTTTGGTGGATGTCCTACCTGCTTATGCGTGACGCACTGATCGTGCTGACCTTTGCTCTGATGTGGATCTTCTTCCAGCCAAATATCCTGATAAATTCACCGCTCCCGATTACGGGTCCGCTGGCCGCGCTCTGCCTACTGCTGGCCCTGGCCGTCAAACTTGCTCGCCGCGTCGATGACGACATCAATGCCTATCGATTGGCAACGGCCTTCCTGGTCCTGGGCGCAACGCTTTACTACGGGCCACAGGTCTTCGCGGTTGAGGCCAATAGCCAGACCTGGCTGGCTGGCTTTGCTAAAGCCTTCACCAGCAGTTCAAATGCCGGCCCGGCCCAGATAATCATGTGGATCTCGCTGGCTGGCGTTGTCATCATCGCAGGTTGGCTCTTCCTGAAATCCTGGTCCTCGGCCAACAAATCGATGCAACAGCGAGCCGCTCAACGTACATCAAGTCATGTGCTGGAACATACTCCGGTCGCATAACTTGAGCAAGCTTACATACCTGGCCGAATCGGCAACACATCAACGTTGATGTGTTGCCCTTTGCTTATGTAAATAGTCTCAAAAGCGGCTACAACAAACTACACGTCCGAATCGTCTGCTCAACGACGAGCTGAACCGCAGCCATTGCTTCTTGCATCAGATCGAGTAGATCCTGGCCTTTCTGCCGCAGGTCTGGTTCGGGGCCAAAGCGCATCCCCCAGGCCGCGATCGTGCGCAGATAGGCCGAACGCATCTCGGTATTGATATTCAGTTTCGCGACCCCCAGCGAGATCGCTTGCTGAATCTCAGCATGGGGCAGACCACTTGCCCCATGCAGTACCAGCGGCACCTCAACCTCGCCGGTAATCTGTATCAGCCTTTCAAAGTCCAGCGGTGGGGGAACAGGCGTATAGCCGTGAACGTTCCCGATCGAGACTGCCAGCATTGAAGCCCCCGTCTCATTTAGAAAAATCCGGGCCTGGTCGGGGTCCGTCAGCGAGGCCTGAACCTGCTCAACTGTCACCCCATCTTCGGTTCCGGCCAGATACCCAAGCTCGGCTTCAATGGACGCTCCGTAACGGTTGGCAAGCTCGACGGCCTGTCGTGTAAAACTTCGATTTTGGGCAAAGGGCAGGCGCGACCCATCGGCCAGAGCAGATGAAAAGCCCCACTCAAAGCAGCACTCAAGCAATTGAAGATCGGCGCAGTGATCCAGGTTGAGCGCCACCGGCACCGTTGCCCCTCTGGCTGCGGCAAGCATCGCGGCCGCCAGCGGCTCTCCACTTGCCTTGACCGAGGGCACGCCCAGTTGCAAAATAATCGGTTGACCCAGCTTTTCAGCGCCTGCGATGATGGCACGCGTCATTTCCAGCGTATAGGCATTAAAGGCCCCAACGGCGATTCCTTTGCGTCGGGCTTCCTGAACCAGCTCTATCGTTTTTGCCAGCATAAAGGCTCTACTCTTCCTTTCACCCTGATCAATAAGATGGCGACGATCGGGGCCTGCCCCGAACCCCGGCAGGGAACTTGCACCCCTTTTATTTTTTAAAACGTCAGTGGGCCCAGGGAGGCGCAGCTTCCCTGCCAGGAGCTTGAGGGCAGCGCCCTCATCGTCCCTGAAACTCAGTCCCCACTGAGCATCTTGACCGCCTCAGCCAGCGCGTCTGGCCCCCCAACGTTTCCCGGAAAAACTACATAGGGAAGACCCTGAAAGCGCGGCTGCGTTCCAGCCTCCAGTCGCCAGACAGGCACGCCGGGGAGGAGCTGTCCCAGCACACGTGCTCGCTCGACTCCCAGGCCTTTCTGCGCGATGTCGTGGCTGGTAATTCCTCCTTTGGCAATCAGGTAGCGCGGTCGGCAATTGAGGTGCTGTAGCGCCTTAACCAGCGCCTGTGAGACCTGCTTCCCGATCTCCAGATTTGCCAGACGCTCAGAGCTTGTCACCAGTTCGCGACTGGTGTAGAGTGCTCCAACCAGCCCCTCATTCACGGCCGCCTCAAGCTGCTCTCCGGCTACTCTGCTTGCTTCGTTGAGATCAGCAGCGCCGCGAATCACCTGTCCAACGGGGATCTCGATACCTTTGACATTCGGCAGAGCCAGCAGGCGTTCAAGCTGGAGGCTGCTCCCCGGCACATAGGAGCCGACAACCACAATTCCACCGCCCTGCGCTGGATTATCCCCCAACACTTCGCTTTGCTCCAACAAAGCTCGATTCTCAATCGCTCCTCTTAGACGCACAAAGCTGGCAGATGTACGATAGAGAAAACGCTTCCCGGCCGCCTCCGCCTGGAGCAGGGCCAACACAACCACCGCCAGATCCCCATAGCCAGCCGCGTTCACAATAACCGGACACCCACCACTGACGTGCTGCAATCTTTCCACCACCGCTGCGACACCACCTGAGCGAATCAGCTCCAACCCAATACTCACGACCTCTTCGGCCTGCCAGCGTCCACCACTCCTGGCCGCGATCCATCCGGGCAAATAAGCAGTTTCATAGCTAAATACCAGATCTTTTGCAAAGGGCGTCTCATGTGCAGGCAGCAGCGTATCCGAGGCGGCATCAGGGGTCGCAACATAGTGCGTGTCCTGAATTGTATAGCGCCCACCTTCAAAAAAGGCCGGCACAAGCAGATGCCCATCAAAACCGCTTGTTTGCATTGAGCTGCGCAGAGCAGTTTCCAAGGCCTCTATCTCGGCCGGGTAGTGGCCTCGCAGGGTCGAATCGCTGCGGCTGGCAAGCACAAAATCGATCTGAGCGGACTGCGCGGCCCCAACAAGTTGCCGGGCCAGATCGAGATTCAAGGTAACAGCTTCGTTTTCGGGCAGGCTGCGCGAATTGGTCAGCAGATAAAAGAGCCGGGCATTCTTGCGCAGCGTCGCGCCAAGCAGGTCCTGATTCCAGTTCAGCAGCAGTTCAACATCATGGACCGTCTGGGCCCCGGTCGGGTCGTCATCAATCACGACCAACCTGCGCCGACTCCGATCCACGGCCTGCCGAATTTCTGGAAACAGACGCGCCTCGTCTGGCTCGGGTGGCAGATGAGCGAGAAGTTCAGATAATCGTATCATCAGTGCAGGTGCATCCCTCCATTTACATCCAACGTCACGCCCGTCAGATAGCCGCTCTCCTCAGAAAGCAGGAACAGGATACATTTGACGACATCCTCTGGCTGCCCCATCCGACCAAACAGCGACTCCTGAGCAGCCCTGGCTTTGTGCTCCTGCGTGACTTTATCCCCGAAAATATCGGTATCGATCATTGAGGGCGCAACACAGTTGATCCTGATGCCGCGTGGGGTCAGCTCGCGAGCCAATGCTTTGGTCAGGCCCATCACACCGGCCTTGGAAGCACTGTAGACGCTTGTCCCAAACACACCACCACCACGCTGTCCCGAAACCGAGGCCAGCGAGACAATTACGCCACCACCACGCTTCAGCAGAGCGGGAACCGCGACCTGGGTCGTCAGAAACGTCCCTTTCAGGTTTACATCCATGACGAGATCGTACTCATCCTCGCTAATATCCAGAAACTGCGTTGGACGCGTCAAGCCCGCGACATTGACCAACAGATCAAGTCCCCCAAACGTCTCGATGGTTGTATTGACGACGCGTTCCATCTCTGCTCGACTGCGCACATCGGCAACTTCGCCCAGCACGGAACCGAATTCACTCAGCTCGCTTGCTACCTGCTGCACATGTTCAGGAACTACATCGGTGATTGTAACCTGTGCGCCCTCGCGGAGCAGCGCCAGCGCCGTCGCACGTCCAATGCCTCGGCGTGAGCCAGCGCCTGTCACCAGCGCGACTTTTCCCTCGAATCGTTTCATAGTTGGCCCCTCTCTTTCGTCATCACGAAGGTTTCAGGGATCGCTTCGCCCATGCCCTGTTATTCAGCATCCTTAGCGAGTCCCGCCAGGTTTTGCATTAAGCGAATCATAATCGAATCGTCCAACTTGCTCCAGCCCTGGGCGTTAGCCATTTTATAAAGCTGGTAGGCGAGGCTGCCCAGCAATAGAGGATGGCCCAGTTCATCGGCAGTATCGACAACAAAACCCAGGTCTTTTACAAGAATACTCAGGGCGCTTTTGGGCGGCGAAAAGCTTTCAGCGACCATACGTGGTCCGCGATCAGACAAGATCCAGCTATTGCCCGCACTCTGCCCGATGATCTCCAGCAGCAAGGCTTTATCGAGGCCGATCTTCTCGCCCAGTGTCAGGGCCTCGGCCGCAATCACGTTATGCACGCTCACCAATAGCTGATTGATCATCTTCACCGCCTGTCCATCCCCAATTTTTTCGCCGATGTGGTAGATATGTGAACCCAGCACCTCCAGGACCGGCTGGCAGCGCTGAAATACAGCGGTTGGACCACCGACCATGATACTCAGATTGCCCTGCCTGGCACCTGTCTCTCCGCCGCTGACAGGTGCATCAAGATAGTGGATACCTACCTCCGCCAGACGTGCGGCAGTCTCTTTGACCATTGTAACACTCATCGTACTTGTGCCAATCACGATTGTGTCGGGTTTGAGAGCTTTTACAGCGTTTCCCGACTCAAAGAGCGTCTCGGCCATCTGGCGATCATTCACCACCATTGTGATAAAAATATCACTGTTTCGCGCCACCTCGGCGACATTTTTGGCGGTGGTAGCTCCCTCCGCCGCCAGCGCCTGCATGGGGGCTGGATTCAAATCATAGATGGTGCAAGGAAAACCCGCCTTGAGCAGGTTACTGACCATCGGACGCCCCATCACTCCGACCCCAATAAAGCCAATCTTCAATTCAGGCGAATTCTGCTGCTCACTCATCAATATTGCTCCCTGTACCTCAAGAGGGCGAGGATCGGGGCCTGCCACGAACCCGGCAGGGGACGAAGTTCCCTTCACCCCTTTTAATTTTAAAACATCCCTGGCAGGAGTTTGAGGACAGCGCCCTCATCGCCCCTGAAACTCAATCCCCGCTAAGCATTTGGAAGAGATGTGATCTCAACTCGCTCGTCATCCTCTATTTCTTCATCCTTTTCCAGGGGTTGATCTCTGGCAACGATGTATCCAAGGAATGCTCCCATCGCAAAAAGCATAAGAGAAAGGAAGCCGACCACGACTGCAACAATTAACAGGTAAGCCAAACTACTGATGAAACCTTCAAGGGGTTGTTGGTAGCCCGATTGGTAATTAGAGATCGCAGTGACGATAATGTAAACAATCGGGGCAAAACCTACCAGGGCAATAATCCAGGCCCCATGACTACACAACTTGCTGGCCAGACGCATTCGCATATAAGGGTTCGAGGGAATCATGATAGGAGTTTTCTCCTCGTATTTTTTCAGATTGGGTTCATTTCAAATGAAACGAACATCTTTTACTAAAAAGCACCGCTTCCATTCTAACTGA
>DASSXK010000123.1:0-5619 GCA_035703945.1 Ktedonobacteraceae bacterium
CACGCACGACCGTGTGATGTTTAATCTTCACCACTGGTTGCTGTGACATCCCCGGTTGCCAGATAAACAGTTGACCATCATTGCTGCCGGAGGCCAGGAGCTTCCCATCAGGCGACCAGGCCAATGTCCGTATTGCTCCCATATGTCCTTGCAAACGCAGCGGTACATCCTTGCACTGCATCTGCCCCTGCATCTGTCCTGAAGAGCAGGTCAAACCATTTTGCCAGATCCGCACAATGCCATCATCGCCCCCAACTGCCAGTTGTCCACCCACAGGAGAGAAAGCTGCCGCCTGCGTTGCCTTCTTTGTATCCTGGTAAAATCCATGAACCTCCTGATCGGTTTGCCCATTCCAGACACGTACAACCCCACCAGCGGAGGCAGACGCAACGGTTTGTCCATCCGCAGACCATGTCACTGCTTCAATCAAGGTTCCATGTTTATTAAACTGGCCGATTGGTTGAAAATTCGTCGTATTCCAAACAATTGCTTTCTTATCATTCGCCCCTGAAACAACCAGGCCAGGCATCTGGCTTGACCATGCGATGCTATTAATCGTTCCCTGGTGATGATGATTTGAGCGAGCCAATACGGCACCATTTGCTGTCTGTAAAAATATCACGGATGTACCCGCCCCGGCCACAAGATGGGCCGTATCGGGCGAAAAAGCCAGAGCACGGAGCGAATTCCCAACATGCTTCTGGACGCGCACATTTCCCGTCGCCGCGTCCCAGACAAATAACTGACCATCCAGGGAACCACTGGCAATCATGGCCCCATCCTTTGACCAGCTTAGCGAACGAATCGCTTGCCGATGCTTGTTAAAGGTCAGATGCATTTTCGCCTGCGTCGGAAAAGCTTTCGCAGGCGTCTGCTGCTGGGCCTGCTTCTGAGGCTTCATCTGGGCTGCACCCATCTGGTTGTTCAGTGCGATGCCAAATGTAAATGGCTTGCCAGTCAGATAGGAGCGATAAGCTGCATAACTCACGCCTGCCCCTCCAGCCGCCACCAGGGCTGTACCAGCGATCAAAAAAGCCCGGCGCGTCATACTACCTTTTTTCGGGGCATTTCGCGGACCAAAATTCGGCCTATCCAGGTTCGGCTTCTCTATTGAGGGAGGTAGAAAGCTGTTTCTATCTGATATAGTCATCGAAGAATGAAACTCAGAGGTCGAAGGGGGAAGGAAATCAGCCACCGCATTACCATATTGAAGCGCGGCAGCCAGTTCAAGTGCCTCAATGTGCAAGGTTGCACCACGCTGCACGCCTCTGGCATTGAGTGTATCATCTGGGGAGAAAACGAAACCCTGCGCCGGATATGTCAGTGTATAGTGCAAAGGATTCCCCGAAAAGTCGTATTCGGATAAGTTTAATTCCTTCACGAGGGCCGGCAACAAAGCCGCCACCGGCGCTTCGGCCGCAATCTCTACGGCGCGCGTAACGCCCGAAGTATTCACGTCAATTAATATATCAAGCGTTTTCATTCGAGTTCTCCCTGGATATTCATTTTCGACGCACATAGTGTATCATGCTATTTCTTTATGTTCATGTCCTTAGGTCAAATAGGCTATTTGATCCTTCAAACAAACAGGTTTTTATGCTGAAATGATGAGATGGAAGGTCTCTTAAAAACGTACTATCTACTAATAAGAAGTTTCTACCAGATAAGTTGAGAAAAGAGTCATGCCACTACTCACGCGACGTCGTCGCTATCTTTTCGGCCTGTGCGCCTGGATAGTACTTTTTGGGATGCAGACGCTGCTCTCAGCCTGCGAAGTACCATTCTCCTCGCCCAGGCAGCAGACATTAACTAATCCTCACCCCAACAATACACCTGTCACCAACTCACAAACGGTTATACCAGATTTCCCCGTGGTTGATCCCGATTACATTTACAACAGTCTATTTTATCTGGCAACGCATTTTCAAAAGCGAGAAGCCGGCTATCTCAGACCAGCCGGAACACCCGATGGGCATGCTGGCTTCGCCAACTACTGGGCACAGGAAATGACCCACAACCTGCAAGGCTTCGGACCCCAGACCTCTCTGGATAATTTCAAAACCGTTGGCTGGCTCAATCGGCCATCAGATGCCAATTCAACGAATGTTGCTGTGACCATCCCTGGCGCCACCCAGCCCCAGCAGACCGTCGTGATCGGCTGCCACTACGACGGCGAAGCATCCTCTACCCAATCGGCTAACGATGATGCCAGCGGCTGCGCTATCGAACTGGGGGTTGCCAAAGCGCTTGGCAACTACTGGCGGACTCACAACCTCTTTCCTGCCCGCACCCTGCGCTTTGTGATCTTTGATGCAGAAGAGCAAGGATTGTTCGGCTCTTTTCATTATGTCAATCAGACAGTGAATGGGGATCTCAACTCAATCGTCGCGATGTTTAATGAGGAGCAGAACGGTATTGCCTACCCATTGCGCTACCTGGGCCAAACGAGCAATCCACAACTACCGTTCAATATTGATATTTCACCTACCCAGAGCAATACTATCTATCCCCAACAGAATGGGATCTCAAATGTTCAAAAATCCAATATCAATAGTTTCAATGCCTTGATGCAACAGGCTGTCCCCGCTGTTTTCACCCAGTTTCAAAAGATGGGAGATGGATCTCTAACCTATCAGAACGCCAAAAATCAACCTGTCTCTCAGCCCATCTTCGGCACAGATCAACTTGGCATGATTCATCAACAACCGGATAGAGAGGGAGGCAGCGACCAGATTCCTTTCACGATGGCTGGTATCCCATCTGCCACATTTGTTGGGAACGCCAGTTACTATAATGGTCCAACATCGCCACCCTGGTCCTATCCTTTCGACCAGCCCCAGGACACCATTCAAATGATGAATACCTTTGCCAGCGGCTACGCCGACAAAGCCAAAGCCCTGACCCTTTCGCTGGCTCTGCCCGGCATGTTAACCACCTGGATGCTCCACCAGCCACAGATCCTGGGCGAGGTTACTACACCGACTCATCCATTTGGTTCAATCAACATGCTGGGCCTGGCGCAAACGGGTCAAAACCTCAGCTTCAACGCCCAGGCCTTCGAGCCGAACACAAAGACCAGCAGCGGCTTTAGTTATAACTGGGATTTCGGCGATGGCAGCCAGGCAAACACCCAGAAGGCAACCCACACCTATCAGCAAGCAGGTACCTATAACATAGTACTAACTATTACTTCCTCGAAAGGGTCCGAAAAAATCAAACAAAGCCTGCTCATCTCCACTCAACCGAAACAAGTAGCAAATCCGTATGCAAAGTATACGCAGGATGGCCTTCCACCGTCTAACCCTTATGTCAAGCTACCAGTTCCCAAAACGCGATAGGCCAGCGGAGTCAATTAAAAAACCGGGGATGCAAGAGCAGCGCCCTTGACTGGGGCCTGGGGCTGCGCCTCAGCCTTCTCCCCCTCTCTCCCTGGCCGCCGCTCGGCGGCCAAGCTTCAAAAGAGGATCAGCAGGCTTGGCATCAACTGCCATAATAAGATTAACGGAAAAGTGCAAATATGTTTGACAACGCACTCCTTCGCAATCATAATAAGAGCAGGAAAATAACCACAAAGGATCATAACCATGCCAAGACCGATCTATGTGATTGGACATAAAAATTCCGACTTGGACTCTGTGTGCTCGGCTTACGCTTACTCACAACTCCTGAAATTACAGGGAGAGGATAAAGTGTACCCCGCCCGTAACGGCGAATTGAAACCTGAGATACGCTTTGTCCTTGAGCGGTTTCAAGTTGAACCCCCAGAAGCATTGGAAGATGTCTATCTCCAGGTTCGTGATGTCATGCGACGTGGCGTGATATGTGCACAGATCGATCAGCCACTGCTCGAAGCAGGCCAGCTTCTCCAGGAGCATAACCGCCGTTCGATGCCAGTTGTAGATACAGATAACAAGGTGCATGGTATCATCGGTGTCGAAGACTTCGCAAAACTCTTTTTTAACGATCTTGATCCAAGAGCCGTGAATCGCATCCCCCTCTATCGTGATAACCTTGTCCGCGTACTAAAAGGAAGAGTCCTGGTCGAAGGACGCCGCAAGCTTGGCAATCGCGTCCTCGTTGCAGCGATGGAAGCTGAAACGATGGTCGATTACGTCGAGCCTGGCTGCCTGGTAGTGGTTGGCGACCGCGAAGATGCCCAAATTATGGCTATCGAGGCCGGCGCAGCGGCTCTCGTCATTACAGGCGACCTGCTCGTTTCACAACATGCCCTCTCCGTCGCTCAAAAACACGGCACACTTGTAATTAGCACGGGACATCATACCTTTACCACCGTTCGCCTGATTAACCTGAGCCTGCGTACGCAAGATATCATGAACCGCGAGTTCGACTTCTGCCACCCAAACGACCAGATGAGCGATGTGCAGCATACCCTGGCCCGTCGCCGCTCACTCCCTGTTGTTGATGACGATGGTCGGCTCGTCGGATATATCTCACGTACGGATATCCTGAATGCTCGCCCCAAGCGTGTCTACCTCGTAGACCATAATGAGCGTTCTCAGGCCGTTGACGGCATCGATGAGGCTGAACTTCTTGGCATTATCGATCACCATCGAATCGCTGATATTCACACGAATAAGCCGATCATGTTCCGAGCCGAGCCTGTTGGCTGCACCGGCACGATTATTACCGGTCTCTATCACGAGGCAAATATCGAAATTCCTCGCGAGGTCGCCGGACTCCTGCTGGCCGGGCTGCTCTACGATACGCTGATCTTACGTTCTCCTACCTGCACTCCACGTGATGAACGGGTAGCCGAAGAACTTGCAAAGATCGCTGGCGAAGATATTGAAAAGTATGGTCAGGAAATCTTTGCCGCCGCCGCCGCCGATCTCACCGAGCGCACAGTCGAAGAGTTAATCACATCCGACTTTAAGGAATTCACCGTTCAAGACGCCCGTTTCGCCGTCGGAACCGTCGAAACTGCCAGCCCTGCTACAATTGAGAAACGCAGCAAAGAGATTCTGGAAACGATGCGCAGTCAGGTCCAGAAAAAAGGCTATGTCTCGTTCCTCTTTATGATTGTCGATATTCTGAATATGCGTTGCCACTTGATGGTGGTCGGAGGCGAGCACGAGGTCGCCGATGTGCTGGATACGCAATTAGAGGAAGATGGACATTCAGTTATGGTTGATGGACTGGTCTCCCGCAAGAAACAGGTCGTTCCACTTTTACCACGTATCCAGGCTGCAATTTCTAATAAGGTCGGTGTCTAATCCCACCATTCCACGCAAGCAGACGAGCAATAAATTAGCCCATCTGCTTGCGTGGTTCTTTTTTTGTCTGCATTTGCCACTTTTGTCCTCCCCAAAACTAGCCTGAGTAGCAAGAATAGAGCCCAGATATATCCCATCTCAATAACAAAATTGTTATTTGAATCGATACCCCTTGCCTTTCCTGATAGCAACATGTTACACTGGAAATGGAATCTCTCGCCTCATCAGAGGAAAAACCTTGCTCCTTTGCTTCATTTGTGTGTGATGCGGTCCGTCTTTACCTCACAGCCGAGTCGACTGTCCCGTCTTTTATTGTAGTCAAGGAGGGCGTTTTCTATCGTGGGCAACTACATTTGGGTTCCATTCATCGTAGGAATAGCAGCCG
>DASSXK010000162.1:0-4218 GCA_035703945.1 Ktedonobacteraceae bacterium
CTAAGTTTGATTTTTGGGGTGATGGATATTGTCAATATCGCCCAGGGAATTCTGGTGATCCTGGGGGCCTATCTTAGTTATTGGCTGGAACAACATTTTCAGATGGATCTTTTTCTGGGCTTGTTCATCACCATGCCTATCATGTTTGTCCTGGGGGTCTTTCTCTACTGGGCAGTGATCCGCCGAATCAAAAAGGAGCGGATCATGTTCTCCATTTTACTCACATTTGCGATTGCGTTAGTGCTGGAGGGGTTGCTCTCCATAATTTTTAGCACCGACCTTGTGCAAATTCCTTCCTGGTACCTGAATGCCTCGATCCAGCTAGGTGGGTTTTACCTCAGTTACATCTATCTTTTCTCTTTCCTGCTCAGTGTCGTCCTCCTGGGGGGACTCTATCTCCTTTTGTACTGCACCAAATTTGGCTATGGTCTGCGTGCATCGATGGAGAATAGTACAGCAGCGGAGCTGATTGGCGTCAACATCGACCTTGTCCAGTCCGTTACCTTTGGGATCGGTGTCGCCCTGGCAGCGGCTGGTGGAATGACATATGGCGCACTCAACCTCTTCAATCCCGCAAGCTCCTATGATCTGATCTCGCGCCTGCTGGTGATCATCGTCTTAGGAGGCATGGGCAGCCTGCGAGGAGCCCTGATTGGCTCGCTGGTCATGCTTGTGATTGGGGATGTAACCTCAGTGGTCTGGTCGCCTATCTGGTCAGACACAGTCTTTTTTGTCCTGCTAATTGTCATGCTACGCGTACGCCCCCGTGGTCTATTCGGTAAATTGGAAGGACGAAAGCAATGAGATTCATCAAAATTGGAGGTCTTCTGGCGCTGGTGGCATTCGGGCTGGCCTTCCCGTTCCTGTTCCCAAATCAAGAGCTTACATCCATATCCATCTATACACTGCTTTTTGCGGCGGCGGCAACCGCCTGGAATTTCTTTTCGGGCTACACCGGCTACATTTCACTGGGGCATGGGGCGTTTTATGGAATAGGGGCCTACACAATGGCCCTGGGCTGCAAATACTGGCACATTCCTGGTGGCTACATTCCATTCCTGCTGGTCCCGCTGGCAGGAATTCTGGCAGGTCTGGCGGCCTTTCCGCTTGGCTGGATTGCTCTGAAGACAAATCGTCAGGTGTTTGTGCTTGTGACCCTCGCTTTGCTTTACATCACGCAGGTATGTGCCTACAATTTTTCTTTCACACAGGGCTCAGGCGGCATTTATCTGCCTGTAGCTGACTGGGACCCAGACTTCTTTAACCTGCCTTTCTACTATACCGCCTTCGCCCTGGTTGTAATAGCCGTCGGCATCGCCTGGTGGATGCGCAGATCAAAGTTTGGGCTGGGACTGCTGGCCATCAGAGATGATGAGGAAAGAGCCTTAAGCCTGGGCATCAAAACAGAGTGGTTGAAGCAGGCAGCCTACGTCCTCTCGGCAATCGTCGTGGGAATGGTCGGGGCTGTATCGATTTACTATGTCGCGGCCATCAACCCTCCAACAGCCTTCGCGCCCGTCTTCGATGTAACGATCGCCTTAATGACGATCCTGGGAGGGGCCGGAACGATCTTTGGTCCGCTGCTGGGCGCAGTGATTATGGAGCCATTGCAACAATACATCACCTTGCAATATGGCGATATCATTGGCCTGGACCTCGTCATTTTTGGAGTCTTGCTCCTGGCGATTATCTTATTGCTGCCGGAAGGGATTATTCCCACCGTACAACGGCTCTGGTATTTCTGGAGATCCTCGCGCAAGAATAAAAACAAAGCCGATCTGGTGAGATTGCCAGAGGAAACCGACGGGACTTCATTCGCCTCCTTTGCTTCTCAAAGGAGAGCCACGGGCTTGCAGGAATCGGAACAGGGACAAACCCCTTCCACCTGATAGTTTATCCGCAGAATACGGTTAACAGAATAGAATTACTAACGATTTTCGACGAAAGCTTCTTCGTATGAAGATAGAATCATCGTATAACGATAGCTTATTCATATAAGGAACAGATCAGATGTTCACTTTAGATTAAAAAGCAACAAAACAATTGACAAATGAACATCGTTTATCTTATTATTTTATTGAGGCAATTGCTAAGCTTAAACGCAATCGCTCCAATTTTTGGGTGGAGTAAAGAGCGCCAACTCAGAAAATCACCCATAAGGCCATATGTGTTGGCCTCCTTCTTCACTATTTGACTGCTAGGTTCTTTGCCAGACGAAAAATTCGTCTCAATCGCAGAGAACAGAGAGGATCACAAGCGTTGAAAATTCTGCCGAAATTCACTGCGCTTCTCCTGGTCATCTTTCTCCTGGTCATTTCTACTGGCTCAGTGCTGGCTGCGCCCAAAACTGCCAAGGTCTTACCAGCTTGTAGTGGAAATTGTTTAAATGGCTCGTGGCCTGATCAGACCGGTTGTTCGTCTAGCGCGACAACCGTACTCAGTGCTTACATCAAAAACGGTTCAACAAATATTGGGCTGGTCGAATTGCGCTTCTCTTCAAGCTGCAACACCAACTGGACAAGAGTTACCAGTTATATCGGCACATCACTCTTAGCAGGGGAGATTGAGCGTAACAGCGGACCGGATGGGGGGTATCTTTGCTATAACAATCCAGCAACCCCTGGCTGTCTGGGTTCAGATGCTTTCAACACAACCACCCAAATGTTTACCCCACAGGTCTACGCACCTAACAACCCGGCCCGCGCCACAGGCTTCATCGCGACAGGTGGCAATACCTATCATTCTTGCGTCGCAAATCCACCCTGGAGCTGCTAAATAATCAGCTAACTCTTGAAAGACACTTCGCAACGGCGCTCTCGCGCCTCCTGAACACTTTCCAGGTAGGCACATTGGAAGCCTTCCAACTGAAGCAATGCTAGCAACGATGCTGCTGGCTTCTCAAGCGCGTTCAGTCAGCGAAGCGAATGGCCAGGCATTTAAAAGAGATTCCCGCTAAATATATTTTAGCGGGAATCTTCCTCTTCAGTCATCTTCAGGGCCAACTCGATTAACTCGTCTGCTGAAAGCAATTTACCTTCGGCCCACCACTTATCCCAGGTTGCAGTGTCAACTTGAGCCTTTAAGCCAAACAAGTGCGTATGATAGATGAGGTGGTAAGAAGGTGGCAGCATCGTCTTAATCTGCGCAAAGAGCTCCTCGGCCCCACTACATATTCGCGCGGCATAGACTGCCCCTGAGCTGGTTCCGATCAGGCAGCCAAACACAATCAGGTCAAG
The DNA here is from genome assembly GCA_035703945.1 of Ktedonobacteraceae bacterium. Classification (GTDB taxonomy): domain Bacteria; phylum Chloroflexota; class Ktedonobacteria; order Ktedonobacterales; family Ktedonobacteraceae; genus DASSXK01. Next base: position 3,237 of record DASSXK010000162.1, read on the forward strand.
CGCCAGCATATAGCGATTGCCGGTTTGTTGTGCCAGCCACAAACCCTCCTTCAAATATGCCGTGCTCTGTGCCAGATTGCCCTGAAGGATCGCCACTACACCCAGCGAGATTACAGTAAGCGTGAGCCAACCTTGCTTTCTCAATGCGCGGTGCTGAGCAAGGGCTTCTTTCAGCCAGAGCTCTGCCTGATCGTAGCTACCCAGCATTGTAGCGGTTGCCCCCAGACGACTAAGCGTAAACGCGTAGCTCACCCAATCCTCTTGCACATGAAAAAGATACAAGCTTTCTTCAAAATAGTTGATTGCTACTCGATAATGCCCCTGCATGTGCGAGACATCTCCGATATGGAATAACGCCCAGGCCTTGCCCGCATCATCATTGGTCGCTTCATAGAGGGTCAGGGCCTCACGGGCGCAGGCCAGCGAGCGTTCCCAGTCCATCTCCCACTGCGTGATCCGTGCGACCGCCTTCAGCAATCTGGCACGGGTCGCCGGGGGAGTCTCTTCCGGCATAGCGAGGGCAAGATCCATCCAATGCCGGGCCTCTTGAAAATTACTGCCTGCTTCCCAATAGCGGCCCAGCGCCGCGCACATTTGTTGGGCCAATTCTGCCTCGTGATGCTCGACGAACCAGCTTAGAGCCGTCCGTAAATTTGCCTGATCATATGAAAGCTTGAAGACGATCGCCAAAAGTTTACGACTTGAAAGAGGGACTTCAAGTTGTTGAGCCTGTTTGAGATAATAGATCGCGTGCCGTCTCTGTAGATCTTCGCGTTCTCCATTGGCATCCAGCCAGCCTTTTCCATAATCACGAATTGTTTCCAGCAGATGAAAGCGTAGCACCTTGCTGGCGTCATCATCGAGCGGAGTCCGCTGGACAAGGCTATGATCGATCAGGGTCTCAAGCTGCTCCAGCAGTTCATCCTCGCTCACCTTATTATCGCCCTGACAGACGTGCCGAACGGCCTGTAGCGTCCAACTC
>DASSXK010000471.1:0-4490 GCA_035703945.1 Ktedonobacteraceae bacterium
CTAGTACTTTTGGGGAGTTATGCAAATAATGCTGTACTTCAGGGTGAAAATGTGGTCCGATAGAAAGCAGGTTGTAACACACCGATTTGCGTGTGTCTGTGTGAAGTTACTGCTAAAGGGAATTAAAAATGGATGAGTACCCTTTACCTGCTAGAAAAAAGCCCTCTCACTGGTCGTGGTTGATTCTTCTCCCATTTTCTCTGATCCTCTGGCCTGGTTTTTACAATATCTCGCAACCAGAGCTTATCGGTATCCCTTTCTTTTACTGGTTTCAAGTGTTGTGTATATTACTGGCTGCCTTTGTCACTGCTTTATTGTACTTTTCAACCGATTAAATCGATCTGTGGCGTTTTATCTCAGGGGCAAAAGGACCTGTCCTGTCGTTTGCTTTGAGTATGGTTTTGCTGGGCAGGTCCTTGACATCTTCTACATGGAATTGACGCAGATGTTTTAGGCCAGGTCAGGCTTTATGCGTTCAGTTTCAACGGCTCGTTACGCTTCTTCAAAGGTTCGATGACTTCCTTTACCAGGCGCGTACAAATACCTTCTGGATAAGGATTCCGTAGATTCAAGATCAAATGGGTTGCCCCAACATCGATAAAGCTCTGAACGGCTGCGATTGTGCTATCAAGATTGTCTGGTTGTACCATAACCTGGACCGATCGCTCAATTGCCAGGGGATCGCGATGGACATCTTGGCAGTGTTGATCCAGAACCTCACTTTTGTGCTTGAAATCCTCGGGACCATTCCCGATGAAATTCCAGATGTCAGCGTACCGGGCAACCATCCGCAGCGTTAGCTTCTCACCGCCTCCGCCGATGACAATAGGTGGATAAGGCTTCTGCACAGGCTTGGGCTCGCACATCGCATCTTTGAGTTGATAGTAGCGGCCATTGAAGTTGGCTCTTTTTTCGGTCCAGAGCAAGCGAATGAGTTCACAGGCCTCGCCCATGCGTCGAATCCGCTCGCCTGGTTCGTAAAGAGGAATCCCATAGGCCGTATGTTCCAGTTCGTTCCAGCCAGCCCCGATACCAAAGTCGAGCCGACCGTTGGAAATGATATCGACGGTCACGGCCTCATTCGCCAGGACCGCTGGATGGCGATAGGTGTTGCCTGTGACCATCAGGCCAACCCTCACGCGCTTTGTGCGGGCGGCGAGGGCTGCCAGTAGCGTCCAGCCTTCCAGGCAGGGTCCGGTTGGATCGTCGCCCAGTGGCATAAAATGGTCGAAGAGCCAGGCATGTTCGATCAGAGGGAGTTCATCCGCTTCTTCCCAGACTCGCAGAATATCCTGATATGTTGTATGCTGTGGTGCTGTTTTAATGCCAAAACTCAGTTGCTTCCTGTTGAACATTTTCCGCTTTCTCCGTTCACTTGTGGGCAATCCCAGATTTGCCCATAGATAGTGTTTGTCTCAATCAAGGAAAGTGTCTGCTGAAATTACCTGTTCTACATATGTTGTAGCACATGGAGGGGGCTTTCTGCTTGAACGATATTTTCAGCCTGACTTTTTTTGAATGTGACATAATTGTCAGGTTCTTTTCAGGTACCAGATCGTGCCACGGAAAAGAAATGTGCCGCCAGGCTGGTGCTTAAACAGAGGCGCGACCTCTCCCTGGAGCCAGCTTTGAATAGCTTCAAGTGTCTCTTCGCCGTTTTGCTGGGCCGCGATGACATTGCTCTGGGAGAGCAGGTAGTTGATAAGTTGATCAGGCGTGAAGTTCACGCTGTTCTGATAGTGCTCTTCTTTGGGATAGCTGAAACCAGCCTGCCGGGCAAATTGTGCCGTAAAAGAGGTTTTTGCTCGTGGCGGCGTCGGATAGCGTTTTAGAAAAACTCCTCCGATCCACTTCTGAAATTCAGGGTTTTCCTTGAGGATGCCCGTAAAAGCATTGTCGTAGACGATCAGCCAGCCTTTTCGACGGAGGATTCTGTGGGCTTCGCCTAAAAATTTCTCGCTGTTGATCCAGTGCAGGGCGGAGGAAACGGTGATCAGGTCGGCGCTCTCAGCCGGAAAAGGGAGTTCCTCTGCCGGAGCAACCAGATAGGTGATGCGTGGATTGGGTGTGGCGACGGCGAGCATCTCAGCCGAGATGTCCGTGCCGGTGATTTTGTTTGCAATATCCAGCAGTGCAATTGTTGAGAGTCCTGTCCCACAACCTACATCAATCGCATGTTCGACGGAACTCTTTAGCCGAAGGTGGATTTTGATGCGCCGGATCACCTGTGGATGAAAAAAGGGTCTCCCACTGGCGTATCTCTCGGCCGCTGATTGTGAGTCGAAATAGTTTATCATAATGTACTTTCCCTTTACCCCGTAATGTAGCAGTCCCTTGAATAAAAATCAATTTTGCATGCCTTGAATTTCGTTATCTTTCGATGAGCAACATGCGGAAGTTAATTGCGAGCAATACAAGTGTTAAAGGATTGTATAAAAAGACCGTTCAGTATAAAAATAAGCGGATGTATTGAAGCGAATATACTACCTTTTAACGTGTTTAAAATAAAACGATAAACCGGGCAGTCAGTATTTGAATGCTTGATGGTAGCGCATGTTTGTGGAAAAGCCGAATGGCTGACTTATTTTGAACGATAATGGATAGGCTCTTTGAACAACTCAACTGACATGGTCTGTGGGGAGGCAAAGAGAGGAGAATATTTGCATGGCTACGATCCCAGACTCCGGAAACCAGGATGAATCTTTACCGGAGCAAGACGAAGTGAGGCGTGCGAAACAGAGGTTTCAAGCAATGTTCGACCTGGCCGACGTTGGCATGGCACACGTTGCCCTGGACGGACGCTTTTTGCAGGTGAATCAAAAGCTATGTGACATTGTGGGTTATACAAGTGATGAGATGTTGGAGCATACCTTTCAGGATATTACGGCCCCTGCTGATTTGAAGGCAACACTGGTTCAGATGGAGCAATTACTTGCTGGTGAATTTACAACCTCTACGATGGAGAAACGTTATTTGCGTGCAGACGGCTCGACGATCTGGAACAATCTGACCGTCTCACTTGTTCGTGACCAGCAGGGGAATCCTGATTATTTTATTTCTGTGATTGAAGATATCAGTGAGCGCAAGGCGATAGAAGAGGCCTTTCAGCGAGAGCAGCAAGCCTTTCAGAGGATAGCAGAAAATGCTGAAGATATTATTACACGCTTTGATCGCTCTCTTCAACATCTCTATGTAAATCCAGCTATAACAGTCGCGACGGGACAAGCTCCAGAAATGTTCATTGGGAAAACCAATGAGGATTTAGGTATGTCAGCAGAACAAGTCATGCTCTGGAATGCCAAATTGAACGGCGTTCTGGATACAGGCGAACCGGATAGCCTGGAGTTCTCTTTTCCTTCGCCTACGGGTCTTCGTTATTACCATTCTCGTCTGACGGCTGAACGAGATAGCCAGGGAGAGATCGTTTCGGTGCTTTCGATTGCTCGTGATGTGACCGATCTCAAGCAGGCACAATTTGCCTTGATTCAGAGCGAGGCTCGCGCACGCAGGCTGATTGACTCCAATTTCATTGGCGTTGGGATTGCTGATGTGAATGGAATCTTTGAGGCGAATGATGCCTTGCTTGAGATGGTCGGATATACCAGGGCAGAGCTGGCAGCAGGAGGGATAGATTGGCCGGCGATGACACCCCCGGAATTTATTTCACGTGACGAGTTTGGCCTGCAAGAATTGCGTGAGCGCGGCATTTGTACTCCTTATCAGAAGGAGTATCTGCACCGTGATGGCAGCCGTGTTGCAATTCTGGTTGGAGCCGCCACGATCCAGGCGGACCCTCTACAATGGGTATGTTTTATCCTCGATATTACGGAACGCCATCGGCCTGAACTCAGCCTTCAGCAGTCATTGAATGCCTTGCTGATGGTCGCTGAAGCCCTGGTTACGAGTGAGGAGCCTTCTGACGATAGCGGACAGGTTAAGGAGTCGCCTGAGGACGTTGCCCGACGTGTTCTCACCCCGATTGTCGAGGTCCTTTCCTGTGAAGGGGTGCTGATGGTGAAACTGCGCCCCGCGAGCGATATCATTGATACGCTGGTGATGGTGGGAATTGAAGAGTTTGATGAGCCAGCGTTGCTTGAACAGATGCGTGGGCAATCTCTTTCGAGCCGTTTTGAAAGTCCAGCTTACTTTAAACAATTAGAGGCTGGCGAAGTGGTCAAACAAGCAGTGGATATTTGGACTTACCCCGGCCGTCAACCAACTGCACGTTTGGGCAGGTCGGTCCTTATCCCCATCCGGCTTGGAGAGGATCTGCTGGGGCTTCTGACGCTCTATCCTAAAGCTGGCCGGGCCAGATATACAAAAGAAGAGGGGCTACTCGCCGCTGCGATGGCAAAGCTGGCTGCATTGTTGATCGAGCGGGAACGTTTGCAGCATGACCGTGAAGAAGCCTGGGTGCGGATGCAGGCCGCGCAAGAAGTTATGCAGCAGATGGATGAGTTCCTGGGTATTGCCAGCCACGAACTGAAGAC
>DASSXK010000221.1:0-3393 GCA_035703945.1 Ktedonobacteraceae bacterium
CGGGTGACAAACCACAACGCTCAGAATCTCTATCGTAAGTATGGCTTCCGTGAGGCTGGTCTGCGCAATCGCTACTACAGCGATAATCAGGAAGATGCCTTGATCATGTGGACCGAAGAGATTAATTCGATCAACTATAAACAGAAATATCAGGAGTTGCGGACCGAGCTCTTTCGTAAGCTCGAAGCGCAATAGTTGCTGCTTTTTAATGCTTTGGGCGTTAAGCGCCGGGAAAGTTTCTTATGCTTGTACTTGGAATTGAAAGCTCCTGTGATGAAACGGGAGCCGCGATTATTCGCGATGGCCGCTATCTGCTGTCCAACGTGGTATCGTCGCAAATAGATATTCACAATCGTTATGGTGGGGTTGTGCCTGAGGTGGCTTCACGCCAGCAACTGGCGATGATTATCCCGGTGATTGAAACTGCCCTGGAACAGGCGCATTGCACATGGGAAGATCTGGATGGAATTGCGGCAACCTACGGCCCCGGTCTGGCTGGCTCGTTGCTGGTCGGTTTGACGGTTGGCAAAACGCTGGCCCTGGCGCGTAATCTCCCGTTTATCGGCGTGAATCATCTTGAGGCCCATATCTATGCCAACTGGCTGCGCAATCAAAGCCCTGAGGAGCTGACGGATGAGCGCAATGAGCATGAGAAGCGTCCAGAATCCTGGGCCTATCAACTGGGCGATCCTGTTTTCCCTTTGATGTGCCTGGTCATCTCTGGAGCTCATAGCGAGCTTGTGCTGGTGCGCGATCATGGCGATTATGAACTGCTGGGTCGGACCCGTGACGATGCCGCTGGCGAGGCTTTTGACAAGGTTGCCAGGATTTTAGGCTTGAGTTATCCTGGTGGTCCGGCGATTCAGGAAGCGGCCCAGCATGCTGAGGATGAACTGCGCAAGCAGAAAAAACCGATTACGCTTTCGCAAAAAGCCTATCGTCTGCCCCGGGCCTGGCTGCGTGGCACCTATGACTTCAGTTTTAGTGGTCTAAAAACCGCGATGTTGCATCTGGCAGAGGGTTTGACGAGTGATCCCTATACAACCGGTGAAATTGAGGGCCAATCTGGCAAACAGGTGCAGGCCAGTCAATATAAACGCATGGGTGCGCAGGCTGCGAAGAAGGGGGCGTCGGTCTCGTCAAACGTGGCGTTAATGGCAGCCAGCTTTCAGGAAGCCGTTGTGGATGTTCTGGCTGTGAAAACTCGTCAGGCCGCTCAGGAATATGGTGTGAAGCAGGTGTTGCTGGCTGGTGGGGTTGCGGCGAATACCAGCCTGCGAACCCGCCTGGAAAAGGAATTGTCGCCGTTACAAATCGGTTTGAGTTATCCTCCGATCGCTTTTTGTACCGATAACGCCGCAATGATTGGCAGTGCAGGCTATTTTCATTTGCAACGTGGCGAGCGTCATGGCCTGAATTTAGATGTTCAACCTGGATTAAGTCTCCCTTTCAAGAAATGAGAGTTGTTGGATGGCAAAACAGAATGCGTATGCTCTAGGGATTGATATTGGTGGTACAAAAACCTTTGCGGCAGTGGTCAACGTTGCCACTGGCGAGGTTGTGGCGTCTGAGCGCAAACGCACCCGCGCTGATCGTGGGCAGGAGTATGTGGCTCAACGTACGATTGAAGTTGCGACAACAGCTTTGCAAAACGCAAATCTACCAGCAACCAGCCCCATTATCGGGATTGGAGTTGGCGCGGCCGGTCAGATTGACCGTAAAGCGGGCGTTATTGTTGATGCCCCTAACCTGGGTGTACATGATATGCCAATGGCTGAGATTTTGCAGAAGCACTTCAATCTGCCGGTCTCTGTGGGCAATGATGTGGAGGTGGCGGCACGCGGCGAGTATCTCTATGGAGCAGGGAAAGGCTATTCCAACTTTGTCTGTATTTTTGTTGGTACTGGTATCGGTTCCGGCATTGTGCAGAATGGCAAGTTGTATACCGGCCTGACGGGAACCGCTGGCGAGGTTGGTCATATGGTGGTTGAGGCTGGTGGCCGCATCTGTGGCTGTGGGGCGCGTGGCTGTCTCGAAGCCTATGCTTCCCGCACCGCTATCACAAAAGCCATCCAGGCCGAAATGCATCATGGTCGTCCCTCCGTGTTAAGTGAGGATATTGATTTGAAGAAGGAGGGTGAGACGATCATTCGCTCCGGAATCCTGGCCCGCGCCATTCAGCAGAAAGATGAGCTTGTCACGGAGGCTGTCATTGAGGCGGCGAACTACCTGGGCTATGGTCTGGGCTCGATCATGAATTTCTATAACCCTGAGGCGATTATCCTCGGTGGTGGCGTGATTGAGGCGATAGATTTGTTGTTTGAACAGGCCGTACGTCGCGCCCGCTCCGCCGCGCTGTCAGCGCCCAGCCGCAAGACCGAGATTATGCGCTCCAAGCTGGGTGATTTCTCTGGCGTGGTTGGAGCTGCTTGCTCTGGCGCTGAGAAGGTTGGCTATACGTTCTAATTGTTCAGGTTGTTCAGTCAGCGATATGTCCTCTCCGGTTGCGAATGTTGACTGAACCTTTATTTTTCACAATTATGCTGTGTGAGCCGATTGTAATGTTGATCGCCCTGGTCAATTGTTCGGCTCACTGGCGAATTGGATAGTTCGTTATCTGTACATCGATATAATGTCGTATCGATCGGAATGCCGGTCTATGTAAGATGGGAGCGGGAACAGATTATGAAACTAACGCCACCTCAACTTGATATCCGTGTGATTACTGTGGAGGATGTTCCGGCGCTGCAACAATTGGATTGTAGCTTTGAGACCGATCGTATCTATACGCTTGATGTTCAGGAGAGGCTTTTCCACGGCAGCACTCGCCCCTTTCCTCCCAGAGATTCCCCTCGTCTCTCTCTGACACTTCAAGAATGTTTTATTGATCCACCTTTCTATAAAAACCTGGGCGAGAATAATTTTTCACAGGATGAGGTTGAGGCCAAAGTTCGCTCGGCCCAGGGTGGCTTTGTCGCGATCGCGGACAGCCAGATCGCTGGCGCTGTCCTCTTGCACGTTGAACGTGAACGCTCGGTTGCTCGGATCAGCCTGAATGTTGTCGGACGGCAGTTTAGACGCTATGGCATCGGTTCGTTGCTGCTGCGCTGTGCCGCTGATTGGGCGCGTGAGCAGGGGTGTTGGGCAATTTATCTAGAGACCCAGCAAAACAATTATCCGGCGATCCAGTTCTATTTACGCAACGGTTTGCAGATCTGGAGCCTTGATCCTCACTTCTACCCTCCTGGTCCCACCGAGCACGAAGTCGCGATCTTCATGGGCAAACGTCTGCGCCCGGACTAAGATTTTTGGCTTTCACTCTTTGATTATTTAATTTTTAACCATGAAAAAAGAACAGGGGTCTGGGGAACGGTTTCAATCGTCCCCAGGCTC
>DASSXK010000276.1:0-4990 GCA_035703945.1 Ktedonobacteraceae bacterium
AGCAAGGGTAGAGGGTAATACACCCAGGTAGCCCCAATATCTTTTGATTGTACCATCTCGCAACACTTTACGTAAATAGCACGCATCTCATGCCAAAATAGATGCCCTTATCGTCCTGTGAATAAGACAAAAACGCTCCTACCTCTCCTGGAGATAAGAGCGTTTTCTCAGTAATCAAACGTTTAGCGAATATGTGCAAAATCGTCGCCATGGTTGAAGGCGATCAGCAGAGGTGCGAAATCCTCAACCTTTGGTGAACCCCAACCAGTGACCGGGTCCCAACCTTTACCAGCGTTGTAACCATTGATAACGCCGTTGCCGGGATCGAAAGAGTTGTTACCAGAAGTAATATCATGGAAAGCAGCGTTGTAGTAACGGCTGTGTCCAAGGCGATAGATCGCATCATTAATGAAGCCCTGGCGATGATGTGCCAACTGATCGGTCAGAGCAAGCACACCGGCCCACGTGGGAGAGCTAGCACTCGTGCCGCCAAAGATGAAAACCTGATCAGGACCATAAATAGCAGAGCTCCACACAACCAGCACACCAGAATTTGGATCAGCATCCATTGAAACATCCGGCTCGCCACGGAATTTGCTACGTACAACACCTTCCTGATACTCAGGACGGGCGTAGACAGTGCTGTAACCCCCACCGCTTCCGCTCCAGGCGGTCTCGCTACCATAGACCCCGGTTGTACCACTGGCATTCAAAGTTGTACCACCAACAGCAGTCACAAAGGGATCGGTAGCCGGGCTGGAAGCGCTCAGGAAGAAGTTGCTGCCATCGCAGGTGGGCTGAGCAGCGCCCTGGTCGCCAGAAGAGGCAAACAGCGTGATATGTTTGCGAACAGCCTCCTGGAAAACCTCGTGCTCCTGCTTGAGCAGGGTCGGGTCAACACAGGTCTCGCCTTCGCCAAAACTCTGAGAGATCACATCGCCCAGGTTCTTCTCGATGGCATAGCTGGTCGCGCTCAGAATATCGACATCCTGGTTCGATTTCGCCAGTACCAGATCAATCGTGGCTCCAGGAGCGACCGAATGGGCCCACTCAACATCAAGTGTGATTTCAGCGGACCAACCAACCTGATTCCCATCATTTGGATTGAAAGGAGTCAGACCATCAGGAGCAATCACATTTAATGTAGGGTCGTTCAAGCCAAACAGGCTATCAAATTTCTGGAGGTCATGCTGAATAGTAGGGCTCTGGAAAGCATCGATAATGACGATCGTACGCCCTTTACCAGTGATCCCACGATTCAACAAGGGGGTGATTTCATAGGCATTCTCGTATTGCTTAGGCCCAAAACAGGTGCTCCTCGTCTGGCAACCATAGGTAACACCAGCGTGTACAGCACCGACATAGCGGTACTGAGGGCGGAGCCGAATACCATGCGACACGATGAGACTTGGGGCTGCGGCCTTTGCTCCCATAGGGTTCTGGACGACAAAGACGCTACCAATCATAGCCAATAGAGCCACGAAGGTAACGAGTCCAATAAATAGACGCCGGGCAGATCTGCGTTCCATACAAATTGTCTCCCTGAACGGTTTTGAAATATGCTCGCAAAGTTCAAATATATAAACATTGCGAGTATAGCTGGTAAAAACCACCAACAATCATAGAAAAAGTGCGAATAGGAAGAGCACAATCGTCACTGAAAGTTTACAGGGCAGCTCTTTTCCATCAGAAAACGGAAAGAGGCGCAGAATGATCCAGAATTATGTATGGAATAAGAAGCGAAACATGCATCCCCTACCACTTCTTTCCACCACGCATGCGCATATTTAAATAGCATTGCTATTACAAGACACTTCGCAACGGCGCTCTCGCGCCTACTGAAAGCTTTCCAAGCAAGCAGCTTTGGAGCCTCCCGATTGGAGTAGTGCTGGCAAAGATGTTGCTGGCTTCTCAAGCGCATTCAGTCAACGAAGTGAATGGCTTACTCTATGCGCTGCATAACAAAACCCGGGGCACCCCGCTAAAACCTGTCGTAGAGCTTTCAGCGTAAGGATATAATCCGTCTCTATTATGCACTAGAAACGGATGGAAAGGGGATAGGAAGAAGGTTGAGATCGGGTAGAGAAACGGTTGATATTCATCATATCACACAAAGACAGAGCCGATGCTTGAGCGTCAGCAGAGAAAGAAAGCCTGATAAGCATATCGATTGAATTACAGAATAGTTTAAGTATGCTAGCAGTATTAAAAGGCAAGGAAGAACCGAGCTGAAAATAAGGGAGAGAAATGGGAGGCATTTCTCCGTAACTGCTATATTTTCTTCTTGACATCGTGTATCTTGCTGATGTATCATCTCACAGGTAAACATATTGTCTCTTTTGAGGCAAGGGCGATTGTTGAAACTGGTAGACAAGATGGACTTAGGATCCATTGGCGCAAGCCGTGAGAGTTCGAGTCTCTCATCGCCCATCATCTTCTACTAAGCTGCTTCCTATGCTGCAAAAGTAGTGGATGCGCGTGATTTATAAGGATTGCGGGAGTGGCTCAGTGGTAGAGCATCTCCTTGCCAAGGAGAAAGTCGCGGGTTCGATCCCCGTCTCCCGCTCCAGGTTTGCCTGAGTAAAAGCGGGCAAGTACATACGCAACCCACGTGTAGCATAGATCATAATCCGCGAATGACGCTATGAGTTATGTGACGAAAAAATTGACTTCAGGCTTACTTAATTAGCAATGTTCTGGGGTGGTCTATAGGTGGTGATTGCCTCGCTGTACTTCCCAATTTTCAACCGTTTTCTATACGACACAGTGTATAGTAATATAAGTACAATATGCTCCAAGCGTGACAATACATATTTGCACAGACCGTTACTATACACCAAAGATATCTTGGAGGAATTGTGAAGGTCTCGGTCGAAAAGTTACCAACCAGTGAGGCCGTCCTTACAGTAGATTTGACCTGGGACGAACTGGAAAAAGCCTCGGATAAAGCATACAAGAAATTGGTCAAACAAGTTGATATTCAAGGTTTCCGCCGGGGAAAAGCGCCTCGCTCGTTACTGGAGCGCCGCGTCGGCAAGGAAACGATCTATCAGGAAGGTCTCGATGATCTGATTACTGATACCTATCGGGATATCCTGAAAGAGCACGATCTCACCCCCATCACCCAGCCAGAGCTCGATGCCCCAATGTTCGAAATGGGACAGGACTATCACTTTACCCTGAAAGTGCCGATTCTGACACCGGTAAAATTGGGAGACTACAAGTCGCTCCATTTTGACCGCGAAGATGCTACCGTCACTTCCGAAGAGGTAGAGCAGGAGCTGGAATCACTCCGCAACCGTCAGGCCGAATGGAAAGAAGTAGATCGTCCGGCGCAGATTCATGATCGCGTCACGGTCGACCTCAAGCTCACTTCTGGCGATGAGACAATCTCTGACCTCAAAGACAATCCTTTTGAATTGACCGATGAACGTCATGGCCTGTTCAAGGGTATGGATGAAGAGGTTGTAGGAATGAAAGCTGGCGAACAGAAATCATTCACCGCAACGATTCCAGATGATTACACCAACGAGAAGCTTGCGGGCAAGGAATCAAACTACGATATCACCCTGCACAAGGTAGAGACCAAAGAACTGCCTGAACTGGATGACGAGTTTGCCAAAACCGCCGGCAGCAGCGACCTGGAAGATCTGCGCACCTCGGTCAGCGACTCTATCCTTGAGGAAAAGAAGCGCCGCAATCGGGATGGCCTGCGCGAACAGGTTATCAATGGCGTAATTGAGCAGTCCGAGTTTACGCTCCACCCTGTTCTGATTCAAGAAGAGGCCGAAGAGATGATTCATCAGCTTGGTCACTTGCTTGAGCAGCAGCGCATGTCGATGGACCAGTACCTGATGATGATGCGTAAGACCCGCGAAGAGTACCTGGAAGAACTGAAACCTGATGCCGAGAAACGCGTCAAGAATCAGTTGGTCCTGGATGAAGTTGCCAAGGCCGAAGAGATCAGTGTCGCACCAGAAGAGATTGAGGCGCTGTATCGCGCTTATGCTCAGGCTGGAAACGAACTCCCTCGCACTGAATCCCAGATCCGGGCGCTGGCAATGAGCTACCTTCGTGAGAAAACCATCACCCGCCTGGTAGAATTGACAACCGATCCCGATCCCGATGCCGAAAGCGAAGAAGAAGTTCTCAGCATCGAAAATGCCGAAGCGGCCGCACTTGCAGCCGAGGCGGAAGAATCTGGGTCTGAAGAAGAGCAAGAAATCCAAACCGATGAGTCTGCTACCGTAGCTAAATCGACCATGGATGTCGTAGAATAGAAGCATACTTTTGAGGAGGGGGTCAGATACGCCTAATCGCTCTACCTGACCCCTTGCTTAATTCACGCGAGGTCAAAGTAACAATGTTACAGAATTTTGTGCATGTTACGCACCCTCGTCTTATACTATAATAGAACTTTGAACTATCTCTAACTGGATCTTTCGCACTATACCATTAAGATAGCTCATTTCTACCGCAAGCATCACAACTTGTGGATAGCGCAAAAGACCTGGTCCACCAGGCCGTCCTGGACGAAACAAGAACTGGATACCAATTTACCGACTGGTTTCAGAGAACGGAAAGGTAACAGACGTGGCAAATACAAAAAATACACGCATGACTTATCGCTGCTCTTTCTGTGGCAAGAGTCAGGATCAGGTGCAGCGACTCATTGCCGGCCCTGGTGGTGTATACATCTGCGACGAATGCATTGATCTCTGCCGAGAGATTATTGAAGAAGAACAGTCCACTGTTGCAAAGCCGCGTCTCCAAACAGGCAAAATCCCCACGCCCAAAAAGATTTACGAGCAGCTCAGTCAGTATGTCATTGGGCAAGAGAGAGCCAAAAAGACCTTATCAGTAGCCGTTTACAATCACTACAAGCGTATCGGCGTAGGCATGCAAATCGACGATATTGAGCTTGGCAAAAGTAATATCCTGATGATCGGTCCTACAGGAAGTGGCAAAACCCTGCTTGCACAAACACTGG
>DASSXK010000286.1:0-2929 GCA_035703945.1 Ktedonobacteraceae bacterium
TTATTTAGACCCTGCGTCCAGGCTTGCGTCCGGGCGTAATCTGTCATTGATTTGCTGATATCGATGCCGACAATATTTGTTTCGGGAAGGGCGTAGGCGAGGTTGAGAATCCAGCCACCTGGACCACAGGCCAGGTCAACTACATCTTTGAGGTTTTTGACAACTTCTGGGTCTTGCTCGCTTAGCACACCACCCATGTTTTCATTGAATAAGCGCTCCTGAAACATCAGACGCGCCATCTCTGTCCCACTTTCGGGATCTATCGGGTAGGAAGTTTTATTCGAGGGTTGCTCAGGTGACATACTGGATGTTCCCTTCTGCTTTTCTCACAGTGATAAAGTTGCTGACGGTACAGGTATTATACATTTTTGTGTATTTGGTAGCAATAGCAAGGATATATTATCTATGCTTGTTTGTCAGGTGCTGCCGTGCGCTATCGTATTGCCGCTTGTTTGCTTGCGTTAAGCATCGGGCGTTGGATCAGAGAAGTGTGCGAAACGCGCTTCCAGCAAGCTAGCACCGGGATCAGCCGTGCCCAGCAGTGTACGTACATAAATATCTGTCGTCGCAATATTACTGTGTCGCAGCAGGCGCTGGAGCGAACGCACATCCTCGCCCGCCTGGTAGCGTTGATGGGCCGCCGTATGACGCCAGGAATGAATTGTCAGCCGTTCGGCCTCGATCCCGGCCAACCGGGCATATTTTTTCAGGGCCCTTGCAATGGCGTGGCTTGTTAAGGGCTGCCACTCATCTACCGGAAGTGAGATGCCAGGCTTCCCTCCCCCCTGGCTGGGACCCAGCGCCACAAACAGTGGATCGTCCGGACGCATCGTCTGCAAGCGCCGGGCCGCCGACAAATATCCGTCGATTGCCAGCTTGGCCGGTATCGGCAGCTCCGCGATATCCTGCTGCCCACTTTTTCCTTTCCCATAGAAGCGATAGCGCCAGCCCTGACGTCGGCGACCATGTTCATCGACGATCATCGCCTGCTCGATATCTCCCCAGCGCAGGCGAGCGATCTCCTCCCTACGGCGTGCCGTCCAGAAGTAAAGCAGGAAAATGGCCCGATCACGTAAACCCATTACCGTATCGGTTGGGATGACCTCAAAGAAACGATCCAGCTCTTCATCAGAAAAGGCTCGGTAGACGCGATCCGGTTTTTTGCGGTGCAGTCCCAACGTGGGGCTTGGACTTTGCAGCAGCCGCTGAGAGCGACCGTCCGGACCCGTAATCGTGAAGGTAGAGGCAAAATGGTAGAAGGAAGACAGAATTGCCAGCCGCTGATTAATCGTCGCGATTGAAGGGGGCTGGCCTGGATTGCGTGGTGAGGTCGAAGGGCGATGCAAAAAATCCTCGATATCCTCGTGGGTATACTCCGCTGGATGTTTGGCCGGTCCCCCGCCGGAACTTGAGGAAAAGAAAGAGAGCAGTGTGCGGCGATAATCGCGTAAGGATTTGTCGCTCTGACTGCGATCGTAGATCTGACGTAAAAACTGGGTCATACAACGCTCCCAGGGGGAAGCCTCGGCCGCTACTATCTGCGATTGCTGGGATAGAGGCTCTGCATCAGGCAGAATCAGGGCAAATGCCGAAACCACTTCATCCATGACCGGGTCTCCTCTTCTGGGGCGCTTATTTCTCTTTTACATCGAATGTGTCTTCTCTTCCGAAAGCATACCAGAATAGGTACCAATCCGCAAACAACGGGTGAACGGTCGTGAGCATTCCGTGCCTTTTCTAGCACAGATTGAGATTGCGATGTGAATGCGCAGTTTTATACTAAAAGGTGGCAGAATAGCTTAATGCTCATTGGTAGCCTGAACAAAGGAGTCAGCCGTGAGTACACAACATGTAGATGAAGGGAAAGGATTGAATCAACAGATTCCTCTTCCCGAACAGGAGACTATGAAGATCTCCCCGGGACAAACCTTTCTACCTCCACAAAGTCCACCAACGCCCCCTCGTCGTCCAACGAAGAAGCGCTGGTATCTCGTTGCTACAATCGCCGCTTTGTTTGTACTCCTGCTGGGAGGCGGAATTTTCGCATTTGCCCAGTTCGGAAAAGCCCCGAACAATCCAGTTGTAACAACCAAAACAGCCACTCCTGGTGCGGGCGTGACTGTGGCAGCCACGCCAGGTAAAGGCGATCTTACGCCTACGCCAGCCCCTGGAGTCGTATTAGGGACGCAAACGTGTCCTTCAGTGGTCGCCAGTCTGGCGCATTGGAATACATTGATAGGAACCAATAATGGTCAGCGGCATGTTGAACGTGTGAGCTGCGCTAATATTATGGATACGACCGCGCTCCAGGCACTGGTGATAGCACGTCATCCGGGCGCGTTTTCCTATCTGGATGTCTATGTTTTTAGCAATATCGAAAGTGCAAAGCCTACTCAGATTTTCTCTCTGGAGAAATTGATGAATGGTGACGCGAAGATCAGTAACTACAATACGATTATTACAGCAGAGGCTGATCCCAACTCGCCTGCCAACGCAGGAAAGACCGTGACTGCCTTAACTACCGATCTTTTCCGTGAATTTGATTGGTCGGATGGAACTGGCACACTTGTTCAGACCGCGTTTCCTGGTATCTTCCCAGACCTGACACGTTACCAGGCTGAGAAGGATCAGCAGGCGATTGATCAAGGCCAGCAGAACTGGAAGAATTCTCCCACGCAGGTTGCGAAAGCTCTTGTGAAGCAGTTCCTTGGTTGGACGCAAACGCTAAGCACGTACGTTCGCAGTGGTGGTGGTGTGCAGGATGTTGGTGCCGTTGTCCGCGCGCAGGAATCTTCCCCAACCGGGAAAGGACAGGGTCCATTCGTCGACGTGACTTTAAGTCGCCTGGAAGGCAATGTTCATAACTTCTGGGTCGCGACTGGAGTAGGGGGGAACACTGCGATTACCATGACCAGTCTTGTTCCGCGCT
>DASSXK010000343.1:0-12077 GCA_035703945.1 Ktedonobacteraceae bacterium
ACAGTGTTGGTTGTGATGGCATCAAGAGACTGCGTTGCCAGCCGGTCGGCCAGCATGGCTTTGCGGCGCTGCTCGTTTAGCCGTTGGAAGCGTTTTACAACTCGCTCCTCGGCACCAGCGGCCTGAAGCGTTTGCACTGCCGTCAGAATATCACCAATCGCTCCAGTGACCTGGCTGGTTGACTCACTGCTGGCCGAGCGATAACGACTCAGGGCGGTGCTGGCACGTTGCGCGATGATCGAGACGGCCAGCAGGGGCAGAATCACGACCAGGGTCATACGAACGTCGACAGATAGGAGCACCACAAAGGCTCCAGCAGCAAGCAAACCCTCACCAGTAATCTCATCGGACCAATCTACACCATCCTCGGCCTGATAGGCATCATCGCGAAAGCGGCTGATTGTTTCGCCAATGGAGTAAGGCAGAGCCCGCGCCCCCGGTCGGTCCAGAAGATAGCGCAGCATGTTGCGGCGCAACAATCCACTCATCGTGAAGCGCATCAGGATTTCGACCGCGCCAGCGGCAAGGATCAAAGCCACACGACTCAGAGCGAGCAGCGCCAGCAGTAGTATCAATCCGGTCACGCCAAAGAACACATGGGCATGTCCGGTGAGTGTATCAAAGAAGGCGCGGGTGATCGGCCCCACCAGGACAAAGGAGAAACTAAACGTCACCCACAGAAGCGCATGCAGCAGGTAGAGCCAGGGCCGATAGCTGGCCATCTTCGCCAGATAGCGCCAGGTTGGGAATGATTTCATATTGTCACCTCCGTGTGTTCGACGCGCAGCAAGCCAGCAAAGCGCGAAGTGGGATCGGCAGCTAAAGCAAGGCGCGTCCCATGCTCGCATACCTGCCCATCCTCCAAAACCAGAATGTCATCGGCATAGGCAAGCGTTGCCAGGCGATGCGCGATGATGATGCCGGTCCGACCTTCAAGCAAGCGGCGTATCGCCGTTTGTACCAGTCGATCCGTGGCTGGGTCTAGACGTGAGGATGCTTCATCCAGAATCACCAGATCGGGATCGTGCAGCAAGATACGTGCACACACCAGCACCTGGGCCTGCCCGGCGGACAAGCCAGAGCCTTCGGGTCCCAGCAGGGTATCCAGGCCACAAGGTAGTTCCTCTAACCAACGGGTTAGACCCAGGGTATCGAGCGCGGCACAGATCCGCTCATCGAGGATGCTATCATCAAAAAGGGTCAGGTTATCGCGCACGCTGGCATGGAAAAGGTGGACCTCCTGGGTAATCAGACCGATACGCGAACGGAGCGCATCAAGGCGAACTGTTCGCAGATCTACCCCTCCCAGGCGTACGACACCAACCTGCGGATCGTAGAAGCGCAGCAGGAGCCGTGTCAAAGTTGTCTTACCACTACCTGTGCGTCCCACGACACCCAGCACACGACCGGGTGCAAGCGACAGATTGACACAACGAAGGACGCCTCGAGCCTCTGTATAGCTAAATGAGACTCCATCCAACTCTACACCCAACGATCCCGGCGGCAGGGCAACACCCGGACCATCCATCACACGCGGCGGGGTAACCAGAAGTGCCTCAACACGGTCGATACTGGCATCGGCCTGTTGAAGATCCTGAACCTCGTCGCGGATCTGCTCGGTTGGTTGGCTCAGCATCTCGGTAGCCTGAAAGATCAGATAGACGGTGCCGATGGTCAGCGTACCAGACTTGAACAACATCGCACTCAGGGCAAAGGCAACCGCCGTGCCAAGCCCAAACAGTCCCAGGCTGGTGGCGTTCAAACTATAGCCCCACATCTGAGCCTTGCGCGTCACGGCCAGCCATGAGCGCATCATCTCGGCGCAGCGGCGCATCACAAACGAACCGGCCCCACTCGACCTGATATCCTCCAGACCCGTCAGGTATTCACCCAGAAAACCATAGAAATCTGCGCTGGCTTGCCGCTCCCTGGCCCAGGAAGGTGAGGCCAAAGTGCGAATACGCAGCATGGCGATCAGAGCCAGCATGACAAAGACGCTCATTCCCAGTCCTACTCGCCAATTGACATGAAAAAGCAGCCCAAGCACGCCAATCAGCATGACGCCGTTACCGAGGACATAGATGACAAATCGTGAAAAGAAGCGAGCCAGCGTGGACACATCACCATCCACCCGCTCAATTAATTCACCCGGCGTATGGGCGGTATGAAAGCTGGCATCCAGCCGCAGCAAGTGGGCAAGCAGATCGGAACGGAGCGCGTTGGTGGATGTCCAACTCACATTTTCAGCCACATAGGTTTCGGCGACTGCCAGGCCCTGTCCTACCAGAGCCAGGACAATCGTTAGCAAAGCCAGGAAGATCAACTCTTGTAGATTCCCTCCGGAGGTAGCTCGATCGATAAAGTAGCTCGCAACCAGCGGCGCGGCCACCTGCACAGCGATAGTGCTGAACAGGATCACCGCCAGCAGAACCATCCAGGGCCATTGGGGGCGCAGATAGTGAGCTAGCAGCCGCCAGTAGCGTTTTAATGAATGCATGAAAAACTCCTTATCTCACCACGAACGGCAGGGAAGCAGACAGAAAAATAGAGGCTGTTTCGCTCGTTTTGCTCTTGATACAATAGTGTAAGCAAGCTATGCCTGAAGCATCTAAACCGAACATATCTCAAACTATGTTCTTCCTTTCGCTTAAAAAGCGTTGTAGATGAAATTTACGAACCATAAGCATACAGGATATGATTCTTTGCTCAATAAAAGCAGAGGATAGCCCACAATGAGGTAAGGCTATGGGTGGCGGAGAGCGGTGATGCTGAAGGCGCTTTGCAGTACGTACGATAAGCAGACACGCAAAATAAGCCCGATGAGGCTAAGTGGGCTGATCGTGAAGAAAGAAAAGAAAGCTACAGAAAAAGAGTTTGCATCTGTAGTAGCTTGTCAGAGAAAGGTATCGCTATAAAAGCGAAATCATAAACATGATCCGCCTGAGAGCGCCCTTTCAACTGTAGATACAGCTCACTTAGTGTTTAGCAACACCTTAGCTGTAATGAAGTGCATGATGATTGGTACCTCCGAAAACAAGTTAGACAAATACTACCATAAATTCATCCAAAAGGCAAATTTGAGCAGAAGATCGCTTAGACCAGGATGATGTCAACCCCAAGCTGACGCACACGAGCGACAATCTCTTGATCGACTTCCTGACCAGTGATGATACGATCAACGACACTAAGGGGAGCCACAGATGTGAGCATGACACGTCCAAATTTGGAATGATCGGCCACGACAATCGTTTCCCGCGCACGCTCAACGATGACACGCTTGGTCCCGGCCTCCTCGAAGTTGAATTCAGTCAGGCCGTGTTCAAGCGTGATGCCGCCAACTCCGATAAATGCCTTATCCACCTGGAAGCGGCGCAGCGTCTCCTCCGCAAGATGACCAACCATTGAAAGTTCGCTGGTGCGAAGCTGTCCCCCGATCACAATCACCTGAATGGCTGGCTGACTGGCAAGTTCCATCGCCGCCCGCAGGTTGCTCACCAACACCGTCAGGTTGCGTTTACCCTTGAGGGCCCGGGCAATCTCCAGGGTTGTTGTGCCGACGTCGAGAATCAGGCTCTCGCCATCGTGAATCATTTCAACGGCCCGGGCCGCAATGCGGGTTTTCTCATCAATCAGATCGTTCTCACGAGCGCTGAATGGCGGCTCATAACTGGCCCCCCGAACGCTGATTGCGCCTCCATGAACGCGCCGAATCAGCCCCTGCTGCTCCAACTCCTGCAAGTCGCGCACGATCGTAATAGTGGAAACATCGAAGCTCTGGGATAGATCGCGCATCGAGACAACGCCATTCGCTTCAATTGTCTCAAAAATACGCTGACGACGTTCTTGAGCGATCATCTTGCTATCTTTCGTCATTTTTAATTCACTTGCTATTACAAGGCACTTCGCAACGGCGCTCTCGCGCCTCTTGAACGCCTGGCAAGTAGGCTGGCAAATTTATGGTTTACTCATATTTTACTCTGTGCCTAAAAGATAGCATAGAAGGCCATTCCGGAACAAGGGTAGCTTCGCTAAGGGACCCGATGTGGTTTGAAAATTTTGATCGTTGAAAACAGGTATCCTGCCTTTTAAATTCATCAGAAAAAAGTAGGATTTGGCGCGTCTATCAGAATATATTCATAAGTAGAGAGTGCTTAGACTGGAAAGAAAAAGTTCCATTTCTTCCCAAGAACCGGAGGAAAGCGTTGGCAAATGCATTATCATCGACTGAGAATCCTGTTCAACGTTTATTGCTTAATTTGTATCGGAAGTACAAAAATAGTCTGCTTGTAACAACAGAGACCGTTCCCCTTTCCCGGTCGTACCTCTTTATGAGAACTGGCGTGGGTATTCTGGCTGTGGCGTTGCCCTTCGCTGTCTTGATTGGAAAACTCATCCTGGAAAGCCCCCCCAGCATTTTGGACTCCCTGAGTTCCTCCTATTATAGTGTGATGAGGGATGTTTTTGTTGGCAACCTCTGGGCGATTGGAATTTTCCTCATCTGTTATCGTTACGACCGCCTGGATGACGTGGTGAGCACCTTTGCAGGGCTTTTCGCGATTCTGGTCTCCCTTTTTCCAACTACGCCTGACAAAAATGCGACTCAGCAGCAAATGATTATCGGGAATGTGCATGCGTTTTCTGCGATGAGCCTGCTGCTCATTCTTGCCTGTATGTCGATCTTTCTTTTTCGGAGAACAAATCAGGTGAATCGGGAGCGTAGAAAGAGACAAAGAGACGCAGTCTACTTGATCTGTGGCTATGTGATTTTCGCCTGTATTGGACTGTCGGCCCTGTACCTTTTTGTCCCCGTCCTGCATGATGCTTCGTGGCTAAAGTCGCTTCATCCGATCTTCTTGTTCGAATCTCTGGCAATCTTCTCGTTTGGGACCTCCTGGTTTGTCAAAGGAGGATCGCTCATACTGAAAGATGAACAAAATACGAATATTGGAACGGACCCCAACTTTAAGATCATGACAGCCGAATAAAGAGGTAGCTTCTGACTCCTTATTCCCTATCAGTTGAGCACTGAGAACGTAGTACAGCAACATTCATCGGTGAAAAAGGCCAGATCGGACAGGGCAACATTCGCGTTCATGATCCCAGTTAGCCACGGTATCGCTGTCGGGTATGTAGACAGACTTTTAGCGCCAGGCGTGGAACCACGATGGAAGGGCTGCGCAAGCCCACCGAACTGATTGTGATTGTCATCACCCTTGTGTGCTATGGATGCCCGATCCAGGTAATTGTCCAAGCCTGCGGACTCGCTGAGCGAACCGTGGCCTGTTGGGGAGACCGAGCCGGAACCTAGAGCAAGAAGCGGCATCAGACGCTGATCTGATGGCTGTGCTGCTCAACATTGAGGGCAACGTTTCACGTTTGCGGGCCAGATTTGCCCAACTCGTAAGGCATTTACCACCAATTATAGGCAGATTATTACTTATTCTTCATAGAGATAAATTACTTACGCGATTTTCTTAGTAAAAAAAGAGAGAGATACTACCAACAAGAGCACCTAAAGCAAATAACCATGCTCCTATCTGGACAAGTACCGGAATAACAGGAAATGGTAAGCGCGCGAAGAAAATATGAAACAATTCAGCACTCGTCATTGCAAATAAAACAATCCAACAGACTCTTTGGAATGTTCCTGAGGTTATTCTTTTCATCCTGTAAAGTCCCTTTTTATTTTCTATTTCGCAAATCATTGATTAAATTAAGAACTATTCCAACACTAATTCCTATCAGACCAGTTGCTGCGTCATATACAAGTAATCCAATGAGTACAACTAAAAGTCCAGAAACGCTAATTATTTCCTCAATACCACGATCTAAGACTGTAAAACAGCCCAGTTTTCCAGTTGGATCGACTTCGTTAGTTGGATTATTATCCGCGTAGGTATAGGGGTTCGCTTTCACTAACTCCTGCAAGCTGCCCCCAATCGGCATGCGCTGGGTCCAGCGACCCGTGGAGGGATCGTAGTAGCGAATGCCGAACTTATAGAAGCTGGTGAAGCTATCGTAGTAGCCACTCGCATAGCGCCAGGGATTACTCACGGTTCCCGTCGAACTTGTCAGGTTGCCATAGGGATCGTAGGCATAGGTGGCAACAACCGCGCCAGTGCTATTGGTCAGACCAACGACTGAGCCGAGACCGTCGAAGAGGTAATAGTAGGTTCCCGTTGGAGTCCGTTCCCCGGCAAGCGCACTACAGCTACAACGGATATAATACGTTGTTCCGGCACTACTGGTTTCACTGTCCAGGCCCAACTGCGTATAGACGGCACTCGTTGACCCCGAGGCGACCCGCTGGGTCTGGTCTGCGCTGGTGTAACTGTTGGTGGTGCCGTTCATGCTGGTGGACTGGTTCTGCGCGTTATAGCTGATGCTCAAGCCGCCACTGTTGCCCGTCAGGTTGCCATTGGCATCGTAGGCATAGGTGGTGGTCGTGCTGTTGAGCACTTTTGAGGTCAGCTCGTTGGCCGTGTTATAGCTATAGCTGGTAGTCGGACCATTCAACGCGTTCAACTGTAAGAAGTTACAGCAAAAATCACCGTATCCTGACCGAGAGATAACTTCTTCCGATTGGGATACGGTGATTTTTGCTGTATATTTTCAGTAGGCACTTAAAGTCCTTCTCTTTGGAAGGAAGAATTTCAGGCCCGCTTCAATGCTGGTGTGCAAGATATTCCTGCGGGTTGCGCTCAAACAGGCGTTTGCAGGCGGGACAACAGAAGTAGAACTCACGACCATCATAGGTGAGATGGTGACGGGCGCTGGCGATCTCGACAACCATCTCGCAAACCGGGTCAATCGCCGTCCCTGAAAGCGCAGACCCGATCTCCTCACGTGAAGAGACCAGTGACTCAACGGGCATTTCAGAACTTTCTCCGCTAAACTTTGAGGTAGCAGGCTTTGAGGCATGCTGACGTTTCACCTGCACCAGCTCGGCCAGAATACTCGCCGCGATCTCTTCAGGCGAAACCGCGCCAATATCCAATCCGGCCGGCGCTTTTAAGCGAGCAAGCTGTTCTTCAGATAGACCGGAGCCTCGCAGGTAGTTGCGTATACTTTCAGCACGCCTGGGACTGGCAACCAGTCCAACATAGGCCGCTGGAGCGGTCAGGACACGTTCAAGCGCTGGTTCATCATACTGCCCGTGAGTCGCAACTACGACATAGCTACGCTCGTCGATCGCAAGCTCCTTAAGGTCGGGATCGTCAATCTGCATCACAGCAAAATCGACAGTAGAAGCAAGCAGACTAAGAGTAGCAAGAATGGGAGAAGCTCCGATCAGCAACAGCCTGGGCTGAGGAAAATGCGGCTCCATAAAAATGTCCAGAACACCTCCACTCGTACAGGTCATCGGGAAGACGCGGACCGCATCCCGATCCATCCCCAACTCGGGGGCAGGAGATCCCAGTCGCAATAGATAGGGCTCGCCACCCTCACGCAGCACGCGTTGCGCCTCGCGAATCACGGTTGGTTGGGCACAACTTCCCCCGATCCAGCCCTTCAGTTCACCATGTTGGTCAATCAGGGCTTGCGCACCCGGCTTCGCCGAGGTTGGATGTTCACACCAGACAACCGTCGCCAGCACATATGGCTCGCCTGCCAGCCTCAGTTGAGTTGCAATATCAAGCAGGTTTTGAGGCATGCTATCCTCCTGAAAAGGACTCAGAGCGTTATGTTAACCACAGTCGTCCGTAGCAAGAGAGGATTCACAAGAGCGTTGGACAGATCGTCCTGAACTCAGTTGCACCGCGCTTGCCACGGGAGACGTTTTTAAGCAGGATTTTCAGAAGATAGCCAGGCTAGTCTACCGTCAACCCTTTCTCATGCAGGATATTCCAGACCTTCCAGGGCGAAATCGGCATATCAATATGGCGAACACCTAAATGTGCCAGAGCATCGACGACGGCATTCACGATGGCCTGTGGCGCTCCCACCGTCGGCGATTCCCCAATTCCCTTCGCCCCGATTGGATGATGCGGGGACGGCGTGACGGTTCGATCGATCTCCCAGCTGGGAGTCTCCATCGAGGTTGGAATCAGGTAATCCTGGAAGTTGCCACCAACGATATTGCCTTCCTCATCGTAGGACAACTCTTCATACAAGGCCGGGGCCAGTCCTTGCGTCAGCCCACCATGAACCTGTCCCTCAATGATCATCGGGTTAATCACCGTGCCGCAGTCGTCCACCGCCATAAAGCGGCGGATCTTGACCTCGCCGGTGCCCCGGTCGATGTCCACGACACAGATGTAGCTCCCGAAGGGATAGGTCAGGTTGGGCGGATCGTAGTAGTTGACCGCTTCCAGCCCTGGCTCCAGATAGGGGGGACAATTGGTATAGGCCGCGAAGGCCAGTTCCTGAATCGTCTTGCCCCTCTCCTGCGAGCCCTTGACGAAGAAGCGTCCTGGCTCCCACTCCAGGTCGTCTTCGCTGACCTCCAGCAGATAGGCGGCGATCTTTTTAGCTTTGTCGCGGACCTTGCGAGCGGCCAGCGCCGTCGCGGCACCCGCCACCGGAGTGCTGCGGCTAGCATAGGTTCCCAGGCCATAGGGCGCGGTATCGGTATCGCCATGCTCAACATCGATATCGTCCGGCGACATGCCAAGCTCAGCTCCGATAATCTGGGCGAAGGTCGTCTCGTGGCCCTGGCCCTGTGTCTGCACCCCAATCCGGGCCAGCACCTTGCCGGTCGGATGCACACGCACTTCGCAGCTATCGAACATCTGGATGCCTGCAATATCAAAGTGCTTTCCGGGTCCCGCCCCAACAATCTCGGTGAACGATGAGATGCCGATCCCCATCAGCTCGCCCTTTGCACGCTTCTCAGCCTGCTCCCGGCGCAGTCCCTCGTAATCGACATTCTTCATCGCCAGGCGCAGAGCCGCTTCATAGTTACCGCTATCATAGGTCCAATTCAGGGCCGAACGATAGGGGAAAGCCTCCGGCTGGATGAAATTCTGCAAACGGATCTCGGCTGGATCTTTCCCGATATCATGGGCCAGCGTATCCATCATGCGCTCAATCAGATATGACGCTTCCGTCACGCGGAACGAGCAGCGATAGGCGATCCCACCGGGTGCTTTGTTGGTGTGGACCGCATCAACATCGACAAAGGCGTGCTTGAAGTCATAAGAGCCCGTGCAGATATGGAAGAGTCCGGCGGGAAACTTCGTTGGTTGCGCGGCGGCATCAAAGGCTCCATGATCGGCCAATGTATGGACCTTCAAAGCCTGGACAATTCCATCTTTATCCGTCGCCATCTCGGCATGGATATGATAGTCACGTGCAAATCCGGTGCTGCCCAGGTTTTCCGAGCGATCTTCGATCCATTTGACCGGATGGCCTGTTTTGAGCGAAGCGACGACGGCACAGACGTAGCCCGGATAGATCGGCACCTTGTTACCAAAGCCGCCGCCGATATCGGGCGAGATAATCCGAATCCGGTGCTCCGGCAGGCCCGCGACAATCGCGAAAAGCGTGCGATGGGCATGAGGGGCCTGCGAGGTCATCCAGACGGTCAGCTTGCCGGTCGCTTTGTGGTAGTCAGCCACGCAGCCACAGGTCTCAATCGGAGCCGGATGGATGCGCGGGATAAACATATCCTGCTTGATCACATGGCCATTGGCCTCGGCCTCAGCAAAGGCGGCATCGGTCTGCTCGCGATCGCCGGTCTCCCAGTGATAGATCTGGTTCGTCGGCTGCTTCTCCTTCTTATCGGGACGCAGCAAGGGCGCATCAGGAGACAGCGCTTTGAATGGATCAACCACAACCGTTAAGGGTTCGTAGTCAACATCAACCGCAGCGGCCCCATCGGCGGCGGCGTAGCGGCTGGTCGCAACCACGAAGGCGACTTCCTGCATCTGAAAGAGGACGCGGTCTACGGCCAGTACGGCCTGCATATCGGCAGAGAGGGTCGGCATCCAGGACAGGCCTGCGGCCTCCAGGTCTTTGCCGGTAATCACCGCCAGCACGCCGGGAACCTTCATAGCTTCACTTATATCAACGTTCTTGATCAAAGCGTGGGCATAGGGACTGCGAACCATGTCGGCGTAGAGCATACCGGGAAGATTGACATCATCGACATAGTTGCCCTGGCCGCGAATAAAACGCGCATCTTCTTTACGCTTATACGCTTCACCCAGACCGTGTTTATGGACTTCAGTTGACATTATTCACCTCCCCCACCGGCACTGACCGGGATCTGACTGGATTTGGACTCCTGCATCTTCGCGGCCGCGTACTTAATGGCCTTGACAATATTCACGTACCCCGTACATCGGCATAAATTGCCTGAGATGCCGCGCCGGATCTCTTCCTCGGTCGGGTTGGGATTACGCTGCAAGAGGGCGATTCCAGCCAGCATCATGCCAGGGGTGCAGTAGCCACACTGGAGAGCATGCTCCTGGTGGAAGCCTTCCTGCATTGGATGCAGGACATCAGCCTGTTCCAGTCCCTCAACAGTCAAAATCTGGCGACCATTCGCCTGAATCGCCAGCATCGTGCAGGATTTGGTCGCTTTGCCATCCACCAGCACGGTGCAGGCACCACAGGCGCTGGTATCGCAGCCAATGTGCGTGCCCGTCAGATGCAAGCCATCACGAATCCAATGGACCAGTAAGGTGCGCGCTTCAACATCACCTTCATAGGCGGTACCATTGATCGTTACGTTGAGATGGTGTGTGCTCATGCTATTCCCCTCCTGTTGCTCGCATACGTGCCGTGCGCAGGGCTCGCGTACAGAGTGTTTGGATCATTGCTCGCTTATACGCAGCCGGACCCCGGCTATCGCTCGTCGGTTGAGCTTCCGACGCGGCCAGTTCAGCCGTCTGCTTGATAGTGGCATCATCGAGTGGTTTGCCCAGTAGAGCCTGCTCGGCCAAACGGGCTTTGATCGGATACATCCCGACGTTCGTCAAGCCGATCCCGGCTGAGATCACCAGACCGGCATTATCCAGCGTGACGAAGACCGCAACACCAGCAATCGCGTAATCACCAACCTTGCGCTCAAGCTTGGCATAAGCCCCGCCGGAGTGTTCAGAGGGAGCAGGAATGCGAATCTCCTTGAGAATCTCGTTGGAATGCAAGGTCGTCTCAAAGGTGGATTTGGTAAAGAACTGGTCGATGGGAATATCCCGCTGGCCTCCTGGACCGATCGCGACGATCGTGGCCCCAAGAGCCAACATTGTTGCGGGGTGGTCATTGGCGGGATCAGCATGAGCCAGGTTGCCACCAACGGTGGCCCAGTTGCGGACGGTTGGGTCGGCGATGACCATCGAGGTATCCAACAAAATAGGGTAGCGATTTCTAATCAGCGCTGATGCATCAAGATCCGCTTCGCGCGTCAACGCGCCGATCCGCAGCTCACCATCCACCTCCTGAATATGCTCCAACTCGCTGATACGATTTATATCGATCAGTATCGAGGGAGCGGCGAGGCGAAAACGTAAGAGAGGAATCAAGCTATGACCGCCAGCCAGGATTTTTGAGTCATCCCCGTGTTGTTCCAGTAGCGCAATTGCTTCTGGAAGGCTGTTTGCAAGCACGTAATCGAAGGAGCCGGGAATCACGTTATTACCTCCAGCATCCGTTGATACTCCTATCCCTGCATTTTACGGCACAGTAAAGAGCATCCTTTTCAGTATGGAAGTGAGGAGGTTCATGGAAGGCATCATCGCAGTCATTGATGATGTGGGTGGACCTGGAGCTCACTTGCTATTACAACTCAGTCAGCAACGCGACTCATCCACCATTGGTGAACAGTTCATCCTGCTTGCACTTTGGCTGACGCCGCAAGCCGATTCACGCGGTTGGCTGAATAACTCACCACAAATGTAGTGTCACAGTTGTTTATAATGAAAAGTTTGCGAACACAGGCCGATTAGGGATCGTCGTAATGAGGGGTGCAGCACCCCCACGTACTACGTTAAACAAAAGAGGAGCTTACTCGCTTTAGTATAACATATACCAGATAAAGTGCCTACAAAAAGAGAGCAACTAATTTATTGAAAGATTCTCCGCAACGACGCTCGCGTGCCTCCTGAATACTTTCCAAGCAGGGGGCGTTGGAA
>DASSXK010000372.1:0-4851 GCA_035703945.1 Ktedonobacteraceae bacterium
TACTTCTATGCTCTCACCTTTACGTACGAGGAAGAACTAAGATGAATATGTTGGCGGGGAAAACGCTCGGTGGGTATCGCTTGCTGCGCCTCATTGAGAGCGGTGGTATGGGAGATATTTATCTGGCTCAGCACGCACGCATTGGACGAAAAGTCGCAATTAAAGTTATCTGTGGCGATCTACGCGCTGTTCCGAATACTCCTGAAGGAAAACAGGCGGCGGCACGCTTTGAGCGCGAAGCTCAGGCCGTAGCTGAATTGGAACATGAATATATTTTGCCGCTCTACCATTTCGGTGATGAGGTCATCGAGCCGGGTGGACCACCTATTACCTACCTGGTGATGCCTTATCTCTCTGAGGGGTCGCTCTGGAACTGGTTGCAGAAGCGAACCCAACAATATGGTTTTAGCTGGCCTATCTCCGCTGAAGAAGCCAGTTACTATCTCACTCAGGCCGCGACTTCATTACAATGCGCGCACGATCATGGGATTATCCATCGTGATATTAAGCCAACCAATTTTCTGATCCGTGTTGAGCGTGGAGCATCTGCAACAAATCAGTTGTTACCAGCAATTAAAAATATTTTTCCACACGGAAGGCCACACTTACTGCTGGCCGACTTTGGGCTGGCAGCGTTCTATCGTCATGGCCGCTCCTTACATCGGTCCGTAGGCACACCGCTGTATATGGCTCCGGAGCAGTTTGATGATCCAACACAGGCCAACTCAGTGCATGTCGGCCCGGCCGCCGATCAGTATGCGCTGGCGGTAATGATTTATCAATTAGTCACGGGAAGAGCTGTATTTGAGGGAACGGCAACACAGCTGCTGCACCATCATCACAATACCTCTCCGATTCCACCAAGTATCCACAATCCATCACTCCCAGGCGAGTTAGATGAGGTATTCTTACGTGCACTGGCGAAAAAGCCTGAGAATCGCTATCCCAATATTATTAGCTTCGCCCAGGCTTTTGAAGCAGCCCTGCGCAGGCCAAGCAAAAAGACGATTGCCCCCTCCACGCCGCTTGAAATTAAGGGAGGGAACACGCTCCAATTGCCAACGATCGAACGCTTTGTGGCCGCTCCACAACAGATGCCGGGCAGAAGTCCTGCCCCGGTTCAGGCAAGAATCCAGGCGCGGGTCGCAACGCTGGAAGAGCGCAAGCAAACCCCCAGGCCGGTGAACGCTCCCCACATGGAGATCGAACAACGTCCGACGGCACCGATCAACGAGCCTCTGCCAAAGCCCAATAGTATCCCACCACGCGAGACTCGTTCACCAGCCTTTGGAATTACGGTAATCGGGATCGCAGTCTTGCTGCTAATCGTGATTGCGCTCTTAATCATGACTGTTTTCTGGGGTCCTCACCACGCGATAGGCATGCAGATGCTCAGTCAACTAGTCATTTAAGCTCACCTTGCTCAAATAACACAAGCCATCATCAATCACCTTCCAAATTTCACTGAATCGCGATATTGCATTTTAAAAAATTCAGGGGGGATAACCAATAAAGGTCAATCCCCTCTGAAAACAATCCTACTTCTTCATTATTCAGCGTTTGCCAGATGAGTTCATCAGCTTACGCTCTCCTGACATACTATTGAGACACGCCCTCAGCAGGCATCTCAATTGGCACAATCGGCAGCACTATATAGGAAGGATGCTCACGATCATGCAGAATTTCCTGGTGCGCAACGACTATTTCTGCATTTTCGCCCAGCTCCGCCCCGGTATTGGGATTGCGATCCCAACGTGGGAAGTTGCTGCTGGTAACGTCCAATCGAATCCGATGTCCTGGCAGGAAGAGATTGCTGGTAGACCAGAGGTCAATCTCATATTCATAAGCAGTGCCAGGTGTCAGTAGAGACGGCTGCTCGCCTTTGGCGAAATTGCGGTAGCGGGCGCGGATAATGCCATCGGTCAGGTTCTGCGAGAAACCGTTGGGATGAACATCCACCAGCCGCGCCACAAAGTCCGTATCAAGCGCATCGGAACGCGCCCAGAGATGGACCTTGATCGGACCCGTCACCTCGATCGGCTGCTCCAGCACTGGCGTTGAGTAGACCAGCACGTCAGAGCGTTCCTCGATTGCACGCTGATCAAAGGCCCCACCGGGATACTCGATTGCCATCAGAAGGGCTCCCCCTCTGGTCAAGACGGGATTGGCAGGATCGTAGCTATAGTTATCCGGTTGCTCGGTCTCAGGCTCTTGTATATCCAACCGGCCAGTATCGCCCAACAGATTGGCCTCACCGTTGCTATGCAGGTAATAGCGGGTCTCGACGGCTCGGGCCAGCGGCCACTCCTGCTCATCGCGCCAGATATTCGCGCCCATCACAAAGATTTTAATCGGGGCTTCATTGAGCATACCCGTATCAATATGACGCATCCAGTGATCGAACCAGCGCAATTGCAGGCTCATCAGGTCAATCCGGTAATCAATCAACATCCCACTGGAGGCCATGCCAAAGTTCATCTCGCCCACGCGCGCACCGACATCCCCATGTGTCCAGGGGCCAATCAACAATTTGGACTGCCGAGCTTCAGGTGTGCGGCCTTGCTCGCGCATAATCTTGAAATTTGAAATCGTATCCTGGAGGAAGATATCGTACCAACCACCGATATTAAAGGTTGGCACGGTCACTTGCTCGTGTTTGCCCAGGATCATCATTTCATCGACGATCTCGCGATCCATTGGCTTTTCGAGTGGTTCAAAGAAAATCGGAGCCACGTCATTGCGCTTCAGAGGCTCAAATTGGCGCAGTGGCAGCGACCAGTAGCCACGACTACCCATTGTGTCCAGCGCCTGCACCAGCGAATAGATAGCGCCTCCCAGAGCCTGTGGATTCCCCATATGGCGACGCATCACTACATTCAGACCCATCATTGCAGACCAACCGGCTGAGATTCCCAATTCAAAGGCTCCCCCGCGAAAGAGATTGCCATTCAGTGGATCATTCCAGGTGATAAAAGGCACCATCGCCTTCAAAGCTTCTGGCTGATGGATCGCAGCCGACCACTGAGTAAAGCCATAGTACGATGCGCCATACATACCGATCTCGCCATTGCTATAGGGCAAGCTTGCCGCCCAGGCGATTGTATCCACGCCGTCGAGGGCCTCATTGCGCATCGGAGTCCACTCGCCCTCAGAAGCGAAGCGTCCACGGGTATCCTGCACGATCACCACATAGCCACGCCGCGCCGCCTGCGCTGGATCAAGAACCGCCCCTCCACTGGCCAGGTCTTTGCCATACGGAAGTCGGGTTAATAAGACAGGCCACCGACCTTCAGCGGCTGGCCGAAAAATATTCGCGCGTAGAACTACCCCATCTCGCATCGTCGCGGGCACATCGTAATCAACGACGATTTGCTGGCCAAGTTGCATCGCCATGTTCAAAATCTCCTCTGAATCAGGCTCAAGTTTTGGTTATAACACATTAAGGATGACTATACTTCCTTACTTTCATCATACAACTTCTCGTTGCACAGATGCTATCAAGAGTAGCTATGCTTCAATTGGACAATCCTTATCTTTAGCTTCCCTGCCAAAGCTGGGTATGCTGCCTGGGGTGTTTCACGCTAAAATAAAATCATTTCATGTATATCGGCAAAAATACCGTAACACTTGACACCATTCTTCCCCATTGGCTATACTTCCCAACATTAGTTATTCAGCACGGCTGCTAAACAGCCAGGCAAAAAAGCGCAGTTGAAGCGGTATGCCAAAAGCTGATTTCTAACAACGCAGGAAAAGAATGCGACACGGAGAACCCCTGGAAGGCGAAAAGACGGTCCAGGTCGTCCAACGAATAGCCAGAGTGCTTGGAGCCTTTGGAAAACAGACATCGCTCGGAATTACAGAGCTTGCCCATGCCACCGGTTTGCCAAAATCCACAACGCATCGGCTGGTAAATGCACTGGTCAATGAAGGTCTCCTGCTCCAACAACCACACTCCCACAAATACACCTTAAGTTTACGGATTGCAGCCTTAAGCGCCAGCATTTTAAGCTCACACCTGGTTCGTAAGGTCGCACGTCCAAAGCTGCTCGAACTGCACGAACTGGTCCATGAAACGATCCAGTTGGCAGTTCTTGAAGGTCCCCATGCCGTCATTATTGATTCCCAGGAGCCCTACTTCTCCATCCGCACCAGTACCACCCCAGGGCTACACCTGCCCGCATATGCCGTTGCAATTGGCAAAGTGCTGCTGGCCTACCAGGAAGACATGGGACTTTCACGGCTGGCCCATATCCTGCCGCTGCAAGCCTACACCGCCCATACGATTACCAGCCTCGATCTGCTAATGGAAGAACTTCAGCAGATACGCCTGCTTGGCTATGCTATCTCCGAGGGTGAACTGGAAGAGAAGATTGAGGGGATAGCCGCGCCTGTTTTTAGCACAGGCGGCATTATCGTCGCGGCGCTATCCATAAGCGGACCCGACGAGCGTTGCCACGAGAGGCGAGCTGAACTGATGGCAGCGGTGCTGAAAACGGCCCGGCAGATCTCACACTTGCTTCAGGCGCAGATATTT
This sequence comes from Ktedonobacteraceae bacterium, assembly GCA_035703945.1. Lineage (GTDB taxonomy): Bacteria > Chloroflexota > Ktedonobacteria > Ktedonobacterales > Ktedonobacteraceae > DASSXK01. The sequence goes on from DASSXK010000372.1 coordinate 4,538, forward strand.
GAGCAAGAAACCGGTTTTCAAAATGAAAACGGAAAAGACACTGACTGACCATAGGGTATAATGGAGTTATCTGAGCTTGCAAAAACGTGTCTAATAACAGATACTACAGTGAATCAGTCAGCGACGTGAGCCTGCTTACAGCATACACGATGATCACCGTTCTCGATATAAACGTCCGAGCTAGCCGTCAATTTTCATCTGAATTCTCACCGCCTTCAGCGGTCGGGGGAAAGTACCAGGGCATAACCCATTACATCCCCACATTTTAAGAGAATCGCTACAAATTCGCTCACAGAGCTTTTCTGACATCACGA
>DASSXK010000548.1:0-4052 GCA_035703945.1 Ktedonobacteraceae bacterium
TTCGCTATCATCTTTTCAACTTGTTTTTCATCTTGCAGCTTGTCATAAACCAGGCCGATATCGCGTCCCACACCTCCAGAGCGGCCCATCGTTGACCAGAAAAAATCGATCCAGGCAAAGTTTTCTGCTTCAAGATCCCAGACAACCTTTGGTCGTTGACGATTGGGGAATATCATCGTATTCAGCGTACTCATGAGCGAATAGATCGACTCGATATAATGACCGTGATTGAAAATAAGGCACTTGTGACCATCGCTGCTCACCAATGCGTAATTGGGATAGATGATGTTGATGACAGCATCCTGCAAGTGCGGGTACCGTTGAATCAGGTCGGTCAAGAAGTACCCGCGGACAAGGTCGGGCGAAAACATTTTTGTTGTATGCCAGGGAATTTCGAGATGGGTACCCGCCGGGATGCGGTCGATATAATTCACATACTGCGTCTCGCGGGCAGTCTCCCAGATGTGATGATCATGGTTGCCGGGGATATAAAGAATGTTCTTATCAAAAAGTGCTTCGCCATTTTTGGGGAAGATCAACTCAATGAAGCGTTCAAAAACCATGGCTGCATCGTTCGTTTCGGCTAATGCCATTTCCAGGATATCGCCATTAAGAACCAGTGTGGGTTTTTCCTTGCTTTCATTGTGCGCGATAAGTTCCCTTAAGCAGATGACAAGTTGGCTCAATACCGGGCTTGGTTTTGTAGGATCGATCTCTATACTGTTTGGCTTTATAAGTGTTAAGACACTACTGTCTGAGCCCAGGTGCATATCTGAGAGACAAACGTAGCGGATGTCTGGCATGGGATTCCTCCTTGACAGGAAACTCGTTATTATCGTTATAATAGCGGCGTTTAGTGCCAAGAGGATTATACCATGAGTATCGCACCAAAAACTCATCATCGCTTTTTGATCCTGATGCCTATGGGCATTGGCGATGCTGTCACTGTAGGATTAAGTACCATTGATCAAATCATCAAAGCGGCACAGTAACATGAAACCAAATACTGGTCTCAGCAAAAGCTACAGGAGGGAACACATGTCGTCGTTAGAGATCTACCCTGGTGTTGTCTCAGATTCGGAAGTTCTTGGCGGCGAAGACGTCATCAAGGGGACCCGTGTCTCCGTCTCGCTCATTCTCGGCCATCTCGCAGGAGGGATGAGCATAGAAGAACTCGTATACGAGTACGATCTCACAATAGAGAATATTCGCGCAGCACTAGGCTATGCGGCAAAGCGGATTGCGGAAGAAGTAATACATGCCTGATGAGAGTAATACGTGGGAGTTTTTGCTGGACGAAAATCTTCCGAAGAGTTTATGGAAGGCACTGCGAGCGGCAGGATATCCTGCCGCTCGTGTGATAGATGAGAGCTTGCACGGGCAGCACGATTCCAGGATTTTCCATCAAGGCAGACTCCCTGGTCCTGGTCGCTGAAGATGCACAGGGGGCTCGACTAGTACATGGAGGCAGAGAAACGTCCATGATAGATGAAGAGGAAAAGGCGAGGGGGAATAGCCGATGCCAAAGCGCGCCAGAAACTTACCGCAATACAGTTCCAACAATGGACCAACCAGTTTGCGATACTTCTCCTACGTGGTCGGATCTTCTACATTGACATCAACGATAAATGGGCTGCCATCGCTGCTTCCTTTCTTTGCCAAAAGCACTTGTTCGCATTTTGTGTATCTTTCGCCATTCTAACTGATTGTCTGTGTTTCTCTTGGAACCTTTTAGCGCACACTGGCATACTACTTAATGAAAAGCGCTTTTCAGAGAAGTAAAGGTATCCGGGGGAGAACAGATGGAGGACACCATTATCCAGCGTGCCCAGATGGGCGATCAGTTGGCCTTCCAGCAGCTCATAGAAGCATACAACGCGATAGCCTGGCGCACGGTGCAAGTGCTGCTGCCCGACCGGGCGGCTGCCGAGGATGTGATGCAGGAAGCCTGGTTGGATGTTTGGCGTGGGCTGTCGCGTTTTCAGCGAGGGCGACCGTTCCGGCCATGGCTATTGACCATTGTGGCCAATCGCTGTCGCATGACCACGCGTCGCCGACAGGGATCAATACAGTCGCTCGACACTGCCGAGGCAGAGCAGCTTTTATCTGTTGATGATGTGCCGGAGGATGTTCTCCGGCTGGAAGAGGATATCGAACTCCAATTTGCCCTGGAAATAGTTTCAACCGAACAACGACAGATACTTGAACTCCGTTTTTTCGCGGACCTGGATCTCAACGAGATCACCTTGATCACTGGCACCCCTCTAGGTACAGTCAAATCGCGCCTGCACCTGAGGCCCACTGAAGAAGCTTGCAAGGAGACCAACTCATGACAGAGATCGATCACGACGAGAGCAACCTGGAAAAGCGCCTACGCAAGCACTACCAGCAACGTTACGAGCCACCTCCAGTTCCCAGTGTAGTCTGGACACGTGTGCAGCCTTACCTCGACAAACAGGGAAAGAGCGCGTCCAGGTTTACTCAGCGCCCAAGATGGTTACCAGTTCTAGCTGAATTCCTCGCTGCAAGGCGGCGGGACGCGTTCGTGCAAAGACAAGAGGAAGATAATCTCATGGAAAGCGCAACAAAAGCCGAGCAAGCGGAAACAGATAGCCCGCGTTTCACACAAAGAAAACGGCCACTTCGTCGGCGTCTCAGTCATACGCTCGAGGCGTCCATTGCCGTACTGATGGTTGTGAGCCTGCTTCTGGGCTGGTTTGCCGTAACCAAATGGCGGAGCGCGCAAGGGAACGGGCCGGCTCTTTTCACTTATGTCAGCCAGCCCGGACAGGTTGGGTATGATTCCCATTGGACTCCTGATGGGAAACATTTGGTGTTTGTTATCTATACCATAGCAACAAACCAATACCGCTATCTGGTCTGGGATGCTGCAACCGGGAAAGCCAGGCAAACCCTTGCTATCAAACTTCCCTCTTCGGTGGTTGGCAAAGGTATGCTCGATTCTCTTGACGGGCATTATGCGCTCATCAGGACCAATGGAGCTACCCCACAGGTATGGGTGCTCAAACTCGCCAACACTTTGACCGGGCAGGTAAAGCTGATTTACCAGGGAACGTATCAGGGCCAGAATGCTTCAGATCTTCCACCAGCGATCTTCTCGGAAAACAGCAAATATGTTGCTTTTGTCGGAGCCAATGAGCGCATATACATATGGGATATCGCGGCGGGCAAAGTTCTACAGATAACTGATCCCCTGACATTATCCAGGAAGGCCAGAGTAGAACAGTTCGCCTGGTCAGCGGATGACAAACGCCTTATGGCTGAAAGCTCTCCTGCCGGGTTTGTAAAGCCAGAGAGACTCCAGGTATGGAGTGCTCAGAGCGGTCATACACTTCTCAACTTTGTCGAGACGTCAGCCATATCGCTGGTCCCTCCGCTACTTGGGCCGGGCGGCGGCTTTGCTGGACTTTCCCCGGATGGCACACGTGTTCTGACGTACAATCAACAAACAGGGGTATTTACAGAACGAGCGAGCAACACATTGAAGGTTCTGCAGACTTTTTCTGTCAAGGTCGGTTTGCCCGAGAGCGGGGGATACGGGGTATTCTGGGAAGCCAACGGAACGCGCATTTTATGGCAGAACTATCAGTCGGTTTACATCTGGAATGCCAGTACAGGCAGGCTTGTTTTAACCCTCTCATCGAAAAATACCTCGTCAGCACTTCTTGTGCCTTCAGGCGGACGCTACATGACTCGCGTGCAGTCAGGAAACTTGTTGGAAATTTGGGATATGGTGACAGGCACAAAAGTGAGAACTATTGCGTTAGCTATTAAGCCGCAGTCGGTCATCTGGTCGCCTGATGGCAAGTATCTCGATCTCAACGATGGCAATCAAAAAGGACAGTTTTTCAATGCTCTCACCGGTAAACCAATTACACATTACCAAGGCAATGGAGCGCTTCTATCACCTGATGGTCAGTCTATTGCCATCCTGACAAATCTGCCCGTTTCCCAAACGAGCAATGACCTTCGGCATGCTATGGTGCAGATTTTGTCTGTTCGGTGAGTCGTCTGTAGTCGTTTGACAAACT
>DASSXK010000550.1:0-6922 GCA_035703945.1 Ktedonobacteraceae bacterium
AAGCTTCCCTGGCAGGAGCTTGAGGACAGCGTCCTCAAACGTACCCTTACGTCCTAGCCCCCGGCTGGTCCGCCTTCGAGGCCAGGCCTGGTCATGCTAGCAGGATCGAGGATGCGATCCAGGTCCGCTTCTGAAAGCGAGGTTTTTTCGCGGGCAACCTCGCGGACGGTCTTGCCGGTTTTGTGGGCCTCTTTCGAGATGCTCGCGGCCGCATCGTAGCCGATCACTGGTGCCAACGACGTGCAGATCGCCAGGCCGCGCTCAACCATCTCTGGTCCTTTGCTTGTGGCCTGAATGCCCTTGATGCACTGCTCGTTAAAGTTCTTGGAGACCGCTGCCAGCAGGCTGATTGATTGCAAGAGGTTATAGGCCGCAACCGGCATCATTACATTGATCTCGAAGTTACCGGATTGGCCAGCTACCGTAATCGTGGTGTGGTTTCCGATAACCTGGGCACAGGCCATACATACCGATTCCGCGATAACAGGATTGACTTTACCCGGCATAATCGAGCTGCCGGGCTGCACGGCAGGGAGTTCGATCTCACCAATTCCGGCGCGTGGTCCAGAACCAAGCCAGCGAATATCGTTCGCGATCTTCATCAAGCTAACGGCGAGGGTATTCAGGGAGCCGCTGGCCTCGACGATACCATCCAGGGTACTCTGGGCCTGGAAGTGATTGCTGGTCTCGCGAACGGTCACGTTGTTCAGTTCGGAGAGACGTTTGGTTACGCGGGCCGAGAACTCCGGATGGGTATTCACACCTGTGCCGACGGCCGTTCCACCCAGCGCCAGCTCGGACAGTTCGGTCTGAGCATGCCTGACGCGTACGATACCACGTTCAATCTGACCGGCATAGCCAAGAAATTCCTGGCCCAGACGGATCGGGGTCGCATCCTGCAAGTGTGTCCGACCGGTCTTGATGATATCCATGAAGGCTTCGGACTTCTCTAACAGGGCGCTGTGCAGACCTTGTAAAGCGGGGATCAGATCGTACTCAATGCTTACGAGGGCCGACAGATGGATTGCCGAAGGTATCACGTCATTCGATGATTGCCCAAAATTTACGTGATCATTCGGATGAACCTTGCGCGAACCCCGGGAGCCACCCATCAACTCGCTGGCACGATTCGCAATTACCTCATTGGCATTCATATTCGTCGAGGTACCGGAGCCGGTTTGAAAAATATCAAGCACAAAATCGGCATCCAGTTTGCCGTCAATTACCTCTTGAGCGGCCCTGACAATCACCTCGGCAATCTGGGGATCAATTGTTCCCAGCTCAACATTCGCTTGAGCTGCTGCTTGTTTGATCTGACCAAGCGCACGAATAAACTGGCGCGGGAAGCGCAAATCACTTATCGGAAAATTCAGGACCGCACGCTGGGTGCTGGCTCCATAATACGCCGAAGCGGGAACCTGCATTTCACCCATCGAATCACGTTCGACGCGGGTCTCTTCAGTAGTACTCACAACAATCCTCCTCTTTGAGACGGTAACATACCCGGCTATTATATCACTTGCACTCATCTCTTTTGCATTCCCCGAAATACACAAAAAACGGCCTTTGCGCGTGCCCCATCTAGTCAAAAAGTACTACAAAATAGCGAGGCCGTTATTTTGTTCCAGAGGTGAAAATAGCTCAACCATAAAGCCTTTTTCATGTCAATCTGAACACTACTTCAAAATCATTAGAGGTTCTTTGCGGCAAAACAGGCTTGAAAGATAAATAGTTGTTAACATTTCACAACTACATGCGAGTAATTCCCTGCAACTCTAGCATCTATCAAACTATTTGCCTGCAAAATAGAGATTTTTTTGCTGGTATTTTGATTACTATAAGTAAGGTCCAATATATATTTAATTGGAATACATCTGACAAAACATTACAGCTCATCGTTTATAGGAGTATCTGTCCTTAAGATATTCCTGATGGAGTAAGACAAAATATAGCCCAGAATACTGATTTTTAAGTAGTTAAAGCAATTCCTGATTCTCCTTTTACAGCAGCATTTTTAGCTTTGAAGGCATTTCTACTTATGATCGCTGAATTCAAATTCACTTGTATCGCTTATGGTTTCAAAGTCCCGTTTTACTCATAATCTTTTATAAATCACGTTGGGTGATTGAACTGGAGTAAATAGATTGGTTTATTCACACACATTTATGCACCTGGCGCACGATCTTTTGTATCCCTCGTTCTCAAAGCACAATTTAATCATTTCTGTCAATTAAATTTTTTATTAGGTGGAGGAGCTTTTATGAGTGTTGCTCGATCGACACGCTTCGTTTCGCTATCAATTGCTCTGGCTCTTTTTCTCGGAGTTCTGGGAAACTTCTCTGGCACGGCTTCCGCAGCCAGCCAAGTGAGCAAGCATACAACGCTTCCCAGGCAGTCCTTGCATGCAGCCGTCGGTGGCAATTCCCCCGTCCTGACATATAAGTATGATAACCTTCGTACCGGTCTGACCACCAACGAGACTACATTGACGCCAGCCAATGTAAATACCACTCAGTTCGGTAAACAGATGTCATTTAGTGTAAATGGGCAAATCTATGCCCAACCTCTGTATGTTCCCAACCTGACCATCAATAGTCAGCCACATAATACCGTCATCGTAGCAACCGAGCACAACAGTATCTATGCCTTCGATGCTAACTCAACCGATCCAGTAGCGGGCAAGCTCTGGCAAACGGACCTGCTCAATGGCGCACTCACACCCACTAATACAGATGTCTCCTGCAATGACACGATCCCCGAGATGGGAATTACTGGCACACCGGTGATTGATCCCACAACCAATACAATGTATGTCGTCACCTTCACCAACGAGAACGGAAACTTCGTTGATCGCCTACATGCCATTGATATTACGACTGGACATGATATATCCAACATCCTAATCCAGGCCAGCGTCTCAGGAAATGGTGCGGGAAGTGCCAACGGCCAAATCGCATTTGACGCCAGGCACGAGCGCCAGCGGTCCGGGTTGGTCCTGGCAAACGGTAAGGTCTATATCGCCTGGGGCTCCTTCTGCGATAACACCCCCTACCACGGCTGGCTGATGAGCTACTCCTTTGATGGAACCGCTCTACACCAGGTCAATGTCTACAATGATTCGGTTGACGGAAGCGATGGCGGTATTTGGGGAGCCGGTGGAGCGATTGCGGCGGATTCCACAGGCAACATCTACTATATCAGCGGCAATGGTGACTTCAACCTCAATACAGGTGGTAAATCAAGTGGCGATAGCTTTGTGAAGTTAGACGCTAATCTGAATCGCCTTGATTACTTCTCACCTTTCAACCAATCCTGCCTGCAAGCATCAGACGCGGACCTGGGATCAAGCGGTCCTCTGCTGGAGCCGACCCACAACCTGATAGTTGGCGCGGGCAAAGAGGGGCGTATCTATGTAATAGATCGCAATAATATGGGGAAGTATAATACCATCGCAAATCCCTGTACCAATCAAGGGGGAAATACCAGCACAGATAAAGTAGTGCAGGAAAGCGTCTCCGGCCAGGTAGGAGGTCTCTTCAACACCCCATCCTACTGGAGCGATGGAACACATGAATACGCCTATCTTGCCAGTGTAAATCGCCAAACAGGGGCCTACTTACTTGACAGCACTGGTAAATTCACCTCATTTACACCAACCTCCAAAACCCCGGAATCATTTGGCTTCACAGGTGGCAACCTGGTCATCTCCAGCAACGGAACCAGCAATGGTATTCTGTGGACGATCGATCGAGGTGACGCGAATGGGCCTGTCCTGCGCGCGTATAATGCAAGCAACCTGGGGAATGAACTGTATAACAGCAACCAGAACGCAAATCGAGATGCCATAGGCGGCTTTGTGAAGTTCACCTGCCCAACAGTTGCCAATGGTCAGGTATTTGTCCCAAGTTCGACCAGCCTGATCATCTATGGGCAGATTAATGGCAGCACACCACCTCCACCTGTCACATATAATAATGCCGGAATCAGCGATGATAGCATTTCTGGGCATAAACTAGCAGACTATGATGGAGGCGGCTATAGCTACTCAGAAGGGGCCTTGAGTGCTGTCGGAATTAACCCAAATGGATCTGTGCTGGCAAATGGCTTGAGTTTCATCTGGCCTGGACTGCCTGCTGGCAACCTGGATAACTACCAGGCGAAAGGACAAACGATTTCAATCGCCCCTGCCGACAACGCCACTACGATGGGTTTCCTGGGATCGGCCACCAACGGCAATATCAGTGGAACTGCCACCATCACCTATACGAATGGCACAACCCAGAACTTTACCCTTGGCTTCACTGACTGGGCTCAGCCAGCGCTGGCCTTTGGCAACAAACTCGTCTCAACAATGGCCTATCGCAATGGTCCTAATGGCAAGCAAACAATCAAAATATACCTCTTCTCGGCACAGGTAACGCTACAACCGGGCTTAAAGGTCAGAAGCATAACCTTGCCTGCTGCTACTGGCAACCGGAGTGCGCTGCATGTCTTCGCCATTACCACGCAAGGACCGCTTGGTAGCTATAATAACATCGGTACCAGCGACGATAGCAACTCCAAGACCGCAAATTTCGATAACGTCGGCAACAGCTACTCCGCCCAGGGCTTGCAGTCTCAGGGCTCCAACCCTGGTGATAACGCCTTCTACCGAGGCACAACCGGGGCGGTCTTCCAGTGGCCCAGTGGTAACTCTGGTGAGGTCAACAATTACATCGCCGCTGGTCAGACCCTGGCGGTTAACCCGCTGAATAATGCCAGCATTCTTGGCGTTGCTGGTGCATCCACAGGCGGACCTTCGACTGGGACGGCAACGATTAACTACACAGACAACTCCCATCAAACATTCACGCTGGGATTGAGCGACTGGACACTGAACGGTGGTCATGCCCAGCCTTCATTCGGCAATGGTATCATGTATACGATGCCTTACCGCAATACACCAAATGGGCCTGAAAGCGTGAAGACCTATGTGTTCTTCGCAGCGGTCTCCCTGCAACAAGGCAAAACCGTGCAGAGCATCACGCTTCCATCAAGAGCAAGTCGCGGACAGATGCATATCTTTGCCGTGACAACCAAAACGGCCGATACCGCAGATTACAACAACATCGGCACCAGCGATGACATAAATCATGCGGTAGCCAATTTTGATGGTGGTGGGGCTAGCTACTCTGCACAGGCCCTGCAAGCGGCCGGGGTTACGCCGTGGCAGCTACTGAAAGTAAATGGTGTGACCTTCCAATGGCCAAACATTGGCAGTGGTGGAAATAACAACTACAACACCAACGGGCAGCAGATACCGCCAATTAGCATAACACCTGTGACCAATGCGACAACCCTGGCCTTCCTGGGATCAGCCAGCAATGGTCCCTCAACGGTCAATGTCACAATTACCTATACGGATGCCTCAACCCAGACCGCTCAGGTCTCCTTCAGTGACTGGACCCTGGGGGCCGGGAGCGTGCAGCCGATTGCAGGTAATTCTATCGCGATTACGACAACGTACCGCAATAAACCAACGACCACAGATACTGTTAAAGCCTACATTTTCTATACTCAGGTGACGCTGAAACCTGGCCTGATCGTCCAAAGCCTCTCCATTGCGCCCACCGCGAATAGGGGCCATGCCCACATCTTCGCGATTGGGACAAAATAGATAGTATCCTGCTTCTAAAGTAGGAGGCAGGTCTGCTCGCAAGTTCGCTTGATTACTCCAGCGAATTTGCAAGCGGGCCTGCCTCTTTTTTTACACTGCCGCTTGTTGAAATACGCCATCTTCGACTATAATCGAAGGTAAACGGTCATTCCGGCAAGAGCGTTTGCATATATGGGTATTATTAGCACAGGCGATTTGTCGGAAACGCGAGGCTGGTACATTAACGAAGGGGTCACAAGTATGTTGCTAGAAGCAAACGTTCGAAAAATGCTGGTTAATGGCGATGAATGGGCGCGCTGGAGCGGATACCATATCCCGGTCAGTGACCGCTATGTGGTTGTCTGGACCCCTAGCGGGACTGCGATGCATTGGAAACCCGGCACCTGGACTTCGGAAAAGCATCAGCTTACCTATTTTTTTCCGGATGAGTGGTATACGATTCATATCGGGTATGATCTGGCGGGAAATTTCCTCAGCGGCTACTGCGATGTTGTCCTTCCCCAAAACGACTATTCCAATAACACAAAGGAACTCATTTACACAGACCTCTACATTGATGTGGTGGTTCGGGCAGACTATAGTGTCTTTACCAAGGATCACGAGGTCTTTGATCGGGCTGCCAACCGCTACTCGATCGTTGAAGAATCACGCCAGAAGTCTTTTGAGGTGCTGGATTGGCTCGAAGATCATGCAAAAAGCTGGACTGGCCCTTTTCAATTGATGCCGCGTAAACTGTCCCGCACGGATTTCGAAAAGCTGGAACCAAGCGAAGCCAGTTCCATTCTGCGCTCGCTTATCGAGTCCGAATAATATCTCAACGGGCAAGCTTTCTTTCTGCTATCAGGGTAAAAAAAAGGAAACTATCATATTCATGTTGAACGAAGAGTTACAAACCGGCCTTGCCCGTTTTGGTATTGCCAACTTCGACGAGGTCGCCCTGCGCGAGGCTCTGGAAACCAGAATCGAGACCTATACACTCTATAAGCTCGCCCCCTGGCCAGCTCGCCGCTGGAAATGCCAGTATCGCCTGATGATGCGAGACCAGATGTACGATGCCCAATCCGCCGCTGAAGCCTATGCCCGCGCTTTGCTGGCCAGTTTTGAAGCCCCACCGCCTCCGCCAACCGGTGCGACGGAAGAACAGTGACCTACACATTTGCTCCACGACTTATAGAGAGAGTAAAGATAGAAGCCTCCACTTGAAAACAAACCTATCATACCTTGTTTACAGCTTCCAATATAGTGTACAATCGAGAGAACAGGAAT
>DASSXK010000562.1:0-9902 GCA_035703945.1 Ktedonobacteraceae bacterium
CGACGCGGCATCTCCTATCTCTTGATTCTTGCCAGGGAAGATCCAGACTTCTATCGACGCTTCCTTTCAATCGAGGTAATTACCGAATCTCCTGAACAGAAATGGAGCTTTGATCGCGAGTTTGCCCTGGCACCCCTTTCTGTTCAGGTTGTAATCCTTCCACCGGACTACCAACCCCCAAATGGGACACGCTTCAAAGCACGAGCGCTGCACTATATCGTTGAAATGCGCCGCAGAGGCTTTAACCGCAAGCCTGGTCGAACCGTGATTGTCCACTATGACGAAGAGAGTGTTATGTCTCCTTTGGAGCTAAGAAGACTGTTCTTCTTTCTGGCACAGACCGATAAAAAACTGACCGAGGGACCAATCTACTATCCCCTCGATTATTTTGATGCCAGCATCTTTTGTCGCGCGATGGAAGCCAACCGTCCCATCGGCTGCTTTGAGTGTCGGGCCGTCATGGAAAAAGGTGTTCCGCTACACTTGCATGGCTCCAATCTTGTCGTGGATGAGGATCTGGAAAACGAGTTGGGCTGGGATATCGGCACATTGAATGGGCAACCATTTATCACCGAGGACTATGTCTTTGGAATCAACGCCTACCTGAAATATGGCTCAAGCATTTTCGGCTGGCACGGTTGCGTGATGCTGGAACAACCACCATTTTCGATTAAAAGCGCCTTTAAACAACGCTATCGCTGGATTGTTGGTGTGCTACAGGGCCTTGAAATGATGAAGCATATGCCAGCCTATAAACACCTGAACTGGTATCTAAAACTACGTCTCGTGCAGGGAACCCGCTATCGCCTGATGACCTTTGCCTTCAGTTTCCCGGCTGGCATCATTTCTCTGCTCTACATCAGCTATCATGGAATTTCATTTGCGCTTGGAGATAACTGGTCGCCACTGCCTTTTCCCTTGATGCTCTACGCCACCATCATCGGCCTGCTCTGGCTCAACGCCTTTTTTATCGGAGCCTGGTATAATATCACGTCCATCCATAAATTGAATCCCTTTCAAGCTATAGTCGAGATGGCAAATATCGTCACTGTCGCTCCATTCGCCAGCATTATTGAGAGCTCTGCTGCCTTCTGGGCCGTCCTACGCTGGAACATGGGAAAACGCACTGTCAGTTGGAAAATCACTCCTAAAACAATCGCCGCCGACAAAGCCGCTCTGGAAGGGAAAAGTTGATGCGTAAACGCTTTCTGCTGATCTGGTTCCTGACCTTTTTTATTTCTTCATCGCTGCTGGCCTGGCGACTAACGGTGATCCATAACTCTATCGCCATTGCCTCAAAACCAGATAATACGGCACTCGCACCGGAGTTTCCGCCTCTCCTCACCAATAACCAGATAAAAAAACAACCAACCGCTCCAGTTCAGCACCTGCGTCCAGGGTTTATGGATGGCATTGTCTTTCCTCAATGGGGAAAGGACGCATATAGCGTGCGGAACAGTGCCTGGAATTATGGGCTGCAAGATATCGAGTTACAGACCAACGCGGGCTGGCTTTCGCTCCCAATCACCTTTCATCAAAAAAGCGCCTCCTCGACAGTAGTTGAGACGCGCAGCGATATCCCTTCCCCTCAGGCTCTGGCGGCCTCGATAACCCAGGCCCGACACTATGGATATAAGGTATTTATCTATCCCTTGATGACAGTTGATGGAGTTAATACATGGGCGGGTCAGATTGATTTTAGCTCGCAGGCGGATGCCAATGCCTGGTTTGCGAGCTATTGGAAGGCCTTAAGCCCCTATATGATTGCAGCCAATCAAGCCGGGGCCGAGCAGTTTTCCATCGGCAATGAATTTGAGCTGTTAGAGGGCCATTTCGATCCGCTTTGGGAGGCGCTGGTCAACAAGACGCATGAGAAGTTCAAGGGGCACGTCGTTTACAGTATCAACTGGTCTTCTCTCCAGTATCTCGTACCAGGCTGGCTAGGCACCGCCAGACTTGATGCGATTGGAGTCTCAACCTATTTCTCGCTTGTCGATACGCCCCAACACCTTGACCAGCCAGGGCTGGTCAGCCTCTGGCAACAACGGGTCGGCAGCAAGATCGATAGATTCGCCAAAATCGTCCAGAAACCCGTCTTTCTCTCAGAAATGGGCTATCGCAATACGAGCGATGCCGGATACCTACCCTACCGCAGCAACACGGGCACACATGCCCCCAGGGACGACAACGAGCAAGCCTATTTATTTGAGGCGGCATTACAAAGTATCTCCCAGGACCATGCTATTACTGGAGTCTTCATCTGGGCCTGGAACATTGCTCCCTACAGTCCAGATAATAAACCTGCCGCCAATGTTATCGAAAAATGGTTTTCCATTTTATAGAAAGCAAACCGACGAATCCTGGTATAGCGAAGAAAATATTACTCTGTTGAGAGCACAGCGAGGAGTGTTTAGTTGGCATATCTCAATCAACGTAATTTATTGAGTGACAGTACGCGGCGACAGTTCCTGAATCGTGCCTTGCGCCTTACCCTGTATAGCGTACCAGCCACCTGGCTAACAAGTTGTAATACTTCTGCGCCTTTACCACATAAATCCGTCGCCAGCCACGAGATACAGAAAGTTCCAACCTTACGTGAGCTGGCACATGCTCGCAACATATTTATCGGGACGGCCGTGAAGGTCCCGCAGATACAAAGCGAGCGCCTCTACAGTCAGACCCTTAGCCGCGAGTTTGATATGGTCACGCCTGAACTGGTCATGAAGTTCGACGCCATCCATCCAGCACGCGATAGCTACGATTTTCGCGCGGCCGATACACTCGTGAATTATGCCGCAAAAAACGCCATGCAGGTGCGTGGCCACACCCTCGCCTGGCACCAGGCCCTGCCAGCCTGGTTAACGACCGGAACATTCTCCCAGCAAGAGCTCCAGGATATTTTCAACAAACATATCCAGACGGTTGTGACACGCTATCGCGGACAGATTCAACAATGGGATGTCGTCAACGAAGCAATCGGTGATGATGGACGGCTTCGGGATGCCTTCTGGCTCCAAAAGCTCGGACCAGGCTACATCGATCAGGCTTTCAAGCTCGCGCATGACGCGAACCCGCAGGCCCGACTCTTTTACAATGACTACGGCGGTGAGGGGCGGGGGTATAAATCCGACCAGATCTACGCCATGGTGCAGGATATGCTCAAACGGAACATTCCGATTCACGGGGTTGGGCTGCAAATGCATGTCAGCCTCAAATATCCTCCCGTGCTGCAAGATGTTATCAGCAATATGCAGCGGCTGACCGCGCTGGGTCTTGAGGTGCAGATCACGGAGATGGATGTCGCACTGCTTGATGATCCGCGTGGTACTGCTGAAAAATTTCAGCAGCAGGCGCATATCTATTACAACATGCTCAGTGCCTGCCTGAGCGTTCCAAACGTGACGGCCTTCGTCATGTGGGGCTTCACAGACCGCTATTACTGGATCAACCAGGGAAAAGGTCTGGATGCCCCGCTTATTTTTGACGAATCCTATCAGCCCAAACCAGCCTACTACGCCCTACGAGATCTGTTGATGAAATCGTCACGCTAGGACCAGAATCACGGCCTGACTGATTTCCAGATCTGAGCGGTATGGTCATCTGAGACGGAAAGGACGCGCGTGCCATCGTGGTTCCAGTGTACAGCGTGAACCGCCAGGATATGGCCACTGTACGAGTAGGAGTTATTTCCTGTAAATGCCTCCCAGAGCTGGACGGTATAATCACCACTACCGGATGCGATTCGCTTTCCATCCGGCGACCAGGACACACCATTCAAGACATCAACATGGCCTGTATAGGTATACATAACTTTGCCCGTTCGAGCATTCCAGACCTGAACGGTGCGATCATCGCTTCCCGAAACAAGATAAGTGCCATTCGGGGACCAATCAAGCGACTTCACCTGATTTTTATGTCCCCGGTACCATTGAAGGATTTTCCCTGTTTTGGCCTCCCAGACCTGGGCAGATGTATCGTCACCCCCCGAAGCGAGATACTGTCCATCAGGCGACCAGGCTACGCTCCAGACCCGTCCAACATGCCTGGTATACAGATAGATCCGTTTCCCTGTCTTAGCCTCCCAAACATGAACTTTCCCATCTTCACCGGACGAGGCCACAAGCTCTCCTGTCGGAGACCAGGCCACCGTACGCACATTCGTGGCGTGGCCAATATAAGGAAACAGCGTTTTGCCGGTCCTGGCATTCCAAACCAGCACCCTTAAATCGGAGCCTCCCGTCACAAGATAGGCACTATCCGGCGACCAGCTAACGCTATTAACCGATGCGGTATGTTCGGTATAGATAAGCAGCGTCTTGCCATTTACAGGGTCCCAGATGCGCGCCGTCCCTTCATTACCCACCGTCACAACCATTGCGCGATCAGGAGCCCACTTCCCATCATAAATCGCCAACTTCTGGCGGTATATCTGAAAGACATGACCAATCGGCAAGGCTGCAACTGGCGGGGAAATCGATGAAGCAGGAGCTGGCGAAGAGTGTTGCGTGAACCAGGCCGCAAAGGTCGCCGCCCCACCTACTACAGCCAGTCCTCCCAGTGAGGCTAAGACGGCTCGGCGTGAAATACGTACCGGCTTATCAGATACGGTAGGAGCCAAGGCATCGCCAGCGGAAGCAGCACTCTCGGGAGAAACCCGCATCGCGGCGGGATTTTGCTGCACGCCCCCCATACCAGAGGCCAAATTCATATACTTATCGGAATGGGGCGTGGATTGAATCGGGGCATCAATCTTCGTAGCGTCTGACTGCGATGCCTGGTTGGCTGTAAATCGCGGCGTCTCCAGTGCAGGCTTTGTGGGAGGAAAAGGACCCGGCGATATCACGGTTGGAGCCGAGGAAAGAGAATTATTCGGCTGGATCAGCGTAGGAGGCTCGTTATTCATACCTGGCAACGTTACAGGGCCGCCTTTGTTTTGTCCGGCTGCCTGCTCCAGTGCCGTCGCGAATGCTCGCACATTGGCAAAGCGTTGCTGTGGCTCTTTAGCGAGTGCTGTAAGCACAACTTTTTCCACATCCGGAGACAGGTTTGGAAGCTTTTGGCGCAAAGGTGGGGGAGGCGCCAGTAAATGCTGGCTGGCCATCTCGGTAAAACTACCAGTAAAGGGACGCTCGCCGGAAAGCCACTCATAGACAATGATACCAAGCGCATATTGATCACTGGCAAGGCGAGGTTTGCCCTGGAGCTGCTCAGGCGGCATATAGGCAATTGTGCCAGCAGTCGCCATCGCACCGGGATTATATGACGTTTGAGCCACCAGGGCAATACCAAAGTCGCTCAATAAAACATCCTGGGCATTTCTCATCAGCAGATTTTCAGGCTTGAGATCGCGATAGATAAGTTTCTGATCATGTACATATTGCAACGCCGAAGCAATCTGCTTGATATAACCCACGACCGTTGGTAGCGGCAAGCGCGTGCCACGAGGATAACGCATACGCATCGTCCCATTGGGAGCATAGGTCATCACGAGGAAAGGCATCTTCTTGTCGATGCCAAACTCAAGCACCTGGACGATATGCGGATGTTGTAGACGCGCAATGATGCGGGCTTCTTCAATAAAGTCTTCCATCTCTTGCTCTGTCTGCAAAGTATGGAGCACTTTGATGGCGGCCTGTGTTCTGAGGTAGATATGTGTTGCAAGATAGACATCTGCAAATCCACCACGCCCCAAAAGCTTCCCGATACGATAATTCCCAAGCTGCTGGTCGGAGTGATCTTGCATAAGCAACTCCCTCAAACGCATAAAGTAGTGAATGACTATCTAATATTATCTCTCGTTGGAAATATATGAACGAAAGAAACAGGGGTGCCAGGTCTTTTCTCAAGACCTCTCTTCAGGGTATAAACGTTCAGGAGTATTGAAATTTTTGTGGAATAGCTCTCAATTCGCGCTATAAGCTCTGATTCAAATCGAAACAGGCGTCGACGCTTGTCACCCATAATAAGCGAACAAAACTCTGCCGTCAACAATTTTTATCTAAATTGTTCCATCTCACTATTTTTACTCAATAGTCAGTATATTCACCACGCCAAACGCCTACAAAACGCTCGGCATAACAGCATCGACGCTTCTCAGAACGATAATGTGGATAGTCCGCTGTCTCTTCATATTGCTGAGATATGCCAGGTGTTCATCTCGGTAGAAATATTACTACTGGATTACATATTTGAAACTCTTACGGGATTTTTGGGTACTAATTTTAGGTACTACATTCAGGGACACTTCAACTCTTCCCCTTGACCAACAGACCGAAAGGAAAATATAGATGTTACCGAGCTTAGCCCGGATACTCTACCGATTTCGTAGAATCGCTTTGCTAGCCGCCTGTGCGCTGACTCTTGCCGCTGCCATCTATGGAAGTGGCGTCTTCGATGTGCTGCACGGAACAAGCAGCATTGTGGACCCAAACAGTCAATCAACCCAGGCTCAAAACCTCCTCAATACACGCCTGAATACCGGCTCGACCGATCTGGTAATTTTGATGAGCAACGCTTCTCTCAAAGCCACCGATCC
Organism: Ktedonobacteraceae bacterium; assembly: GCA_035703945.1. GTDB lineage: Bacteria > Chloroflexota > Ktedonobacteria > Ktedonobacterales > Ktedonobacteraceae > DASSXK01. Next base: position 6,536 of record DASSXK010000562.1, read on the forward strand.
AGCCTTCACGCAGGCTGCCACACAGTTACTTGGCAAGCTTTCAGGACGTCACGAGGTGAATTCAATTACCTCCTATTATTCAACCCACGCCCCCGATCTTATTTCACACGATGGGCATTCTACGATTGCACTGCTCAAGCTGGCAGGCACTCATGGCGAGAAAGACAGCCAGTATCATGCGCTGGCACCCCTGATCACCTCGCCTCTCTTACACCTGGAGCTGGGCGGCGAGGTTGTCGCGAACAAACAGTTTAACCAGCAGGTCGGCACCGACCTGGAGCGTGCGGAGATGATCGCGCTCCCGATCACGCTGATCTTTCTGGTTATCATCTTTGGTGGGCTGGTGGCGGCCGTCTTACCGCTGCTGATCGGTGGGGTCGCCATCGTTCTTTCGTTCTCGATCTTGCGTATTCTGGCTGGTTACTTTTCGATTTCCAGCTTTGCGATCAACGTAACCTCATTTATTGGGCTTGGCCTTGCCATCGACTACTCCCTGTTTATTGTGACACGCTTCCGTGAGGAGCTGGCCCTTGATGAGACCGATGTGCAGGGAGCATTGAGAAGAACCCTGATAACAGCCGGTCGCACGATCTTCTTCTCGGGTCTTACAGTCAGCATGAGCCTGTTGGGTCTGCTGCTCTTTCCGGAAATCCTGCTTCAGAGTATCGCACTGGCAGCGATCGCAACGGCCTGTGTCGCGATGTTGGCGGCCCTGCTCGTCTTACCAGTTCTGTTAGCGCTGCTGGGGCCCAGAATCAATGCGCTCTCATTTCGCCGGGCCAGCAAGCGGAAAACCTCAGAAGATCCGCAGAAAATGGGCTGGTGGTATTACCATTCCTATCGGGTCATGCGCTGGTCGCTGCCGATCACAATCGTCACCATCGCGCTGCTGCTGCTGCTTGGTTCGCCTTTTCTACACGCCTCCTTTTCAACGGCAGATGAGAGCGTATTGCCGCCCGGCACCTCATCAGCCAGCGTGCTCAATCATCTAAAACATGACTTCTCAAACCAGAATAGCACCGAAATCGATATTGTTGCACGCACAAACGGAAACGCCACCACAGCCGACAATCTGGCACATTTATCTGACTATACGAAAGCGGTGAAAGGCTTGAGTGGAGTCACGAGTGTGACAAGCCTGGTCGATGTCGATCCGCGTCTGGCGCTGGCTAACTACCAGCAGATCTATGCCCATCCGCAGGCAAGCCCACAGGTCGCAGCGGTCGCAGGTCAACTGGCGAACGGCGATCTTTCAAAGGTGATTGTCAAGACCAATAGCGCGTTTGATTCAAAGGCCGCGACGGACCTGGTCAAGCAGATTCGGGCCCTCCATGCTCCGGACGGACTGGTGCCGCTGGTGGCTGGCGATACAGCGCAGCAGATGGATCTCTTTGCCAGTCTGCGGGCCTCGATTCCGGTTGCGCTGGCGGTGATGGCGGCGGCGATCTTCCTGCTGCTTTTCTTGATGACGGGTTCACTCGTCATGCCCCTGAAAGCGATCGTGCTAAATGTGCTCTCGCTTTCAGCGACCTTCGGAGGACTGGTCTGGATCTTCCAGGATGGTCATCTACAAAATCTGCTGGGCTTTCAGTCGGTCGGAAGTCTTGATAGCACGCAACCGGTCTTGATTTTTGCAATCGCTTTCGGTCTGTCAATGGACTACGAAGTCTTCTTGCTTGGCCGTATCAAAGAATACTATGATCGGACCCAGAACAACCGCGAAGCCGTCGCCGTCGGCTTACAGAAAACGGGCAAGCTTATCACAAGCGCGGCCCTGCTGCTGGCAATCGTCGTCGGGGCATTCGCGACCTCCAAACTGATCATGATTCAGCAGATCGGCCTGGGAGTCGCAGTCGCGATCATCATGGACGCGACCTTGATCCGCATCCTGCTCGTCCCGGCTATGATGAATCTACTGGGCAAGTGGAACTGGTGGGCACCGAGACCGCTCCAGGCTCTCCAGAGGCGCATCGGCTTTAGCGAAGCCGAGGATGTAGATTTAACCCCACCAGCCGAACCAGAGAAGGTACCCTCGCTGCTATAAGGGCAAAGGTTGGTTGAGTAAATAGCGTATAAGTTTTACATACAGCAGGCACGATTTCTATATGATGTGGAAATCGTGCCTTTTTACAGGAGACGCGAGAGCGCCGTTGCGAAGTTCCTTGTAATCGCTAAGCTATTTACGACCTACCAAATAGTACTAGCGTCTATCCCAAATATACGAATAAGCCCTCTACAATGCGTATATAGCAACGATGCTTATATTTCATTACTAAATATGTAGCCACGACGAGACCCTTCCCAACGGCGCTCTCGCGCCGACGAAGCGCTTTCTCATCAGGGATCTCTGGAACGCTTCCCAAGCAGGCAGCATTGGATTCCTCCCAACTGGAGCGATGCTGGCATTTTTTCAGCAAGCTTCTCAAGTGCGTTCAGTCAGTGAATTGAAGGGCTTGCTAAGATTTCAATTTACTTCCCAAAACAAATCGTACATATGTACATTAAGGCAGCCAAAAACAAGCATCAAGGGTACTGGCAAGCTGCACGGGGCAGCTCTATCTGGATTTCACATAACCACTCATTAAAAAGACGTTATCAGTAGCCATGAGGAGACAATCTTTTTATGCCCACTGGAACTCCCCCCCCAGAATATCAATCGTCGGACCCACATGCCCTCGCCTTACATCGATTAGGCCAACAACTGCGCAATGGCTGGTGGTATAACAAAGTCAAGATATGGTATCGCATTGCAGCGCCACCGGAGATCGATACCACATCATTTGCACAGCAGGACCTGGCACGCCGTGGACGCCTTTCCAGCCTGATCCTGTTGGTACTGTTTGCAACCATTACTGCCTTTATTCCTATTGGAGTTCGAAGTATCAATCCATTGCTCCTTCCTATTATTCTTTCACTCTATCTCGTCTGGGCTATTGCGGTGCTGCTCAATCGATATGGCCGCGTCGCGACAGCCGGTGTCCTCTGTGTCGCAACTATCAATTTTGCCTTTATACTGAACCTTGTTACCGCGCCCCACAACATTTTGACAACCAACGGCATCCTCACCTATGACCTGCTCGTTTTCTCAGAACTTATCGCCGTCTCTGTTCTTCCACCTGTCAGTGTCTTTGCTGTGGCAACTATCAATAGTATCTGCATTGTCGCTGACATGGTTTTGCAACCACATTCACCTGAACTTGAACGCCTGATTACAAGCTCGACCTACACCTTACTCGTCCGACCGCTCGCCTTGCAGGTAATGGTCGCGGTTGTGACATTTCTCTGGGTAAGCAGCGCGATGCGAGCGCTGGAGCGTGCCGATCGCGCCGAGGAAATCGCTCGCCTCCAGCGCACGATCGCTGACCAG
>DASSXK010000665.1:0-8469 GCA_035703945.1 Ktedonobacteraceae bacterium
GTGCCACAATAGAGATGGAGCACAGGAAGTCAGTGCCAATTATTGCTCGTAGACTTCCTGTTCAAGATCATTTTATCTGGCAGCATACCTGCAACTAATAGGAGAACCAGCACATGCAATTTGCCATTGATATTCCCAATTTTGGTATCTATAGTGATCCCCAACTGTTGGCCGAGCTCGCGTATGAGGCCGAAGAGTCAGGTTGGGATGGATTTTTTATCTGGGATCATATCAATTACAGGCTCACAGATTCCCAGGAGACGCCAATGATTGGCGATCCCTGGATTCAACTTGCCGCGATCGCCATGCGTACAAAAAGCCTGAAGCTGGGTCCAATGGTCACGCCCCTACCACGCCGCCGCCCCTGGAAGGTTGCACGCGAAGCCGTAACACTCGATCACCTTTCAGATGGTCGCCTGATTCTTGGGATTGGCCTCGGCAGCGACCGCAGCAGAGAGTACAGTAGCTTCAATGAGGTTGCTGACGCCAAAATCCACGGCGAGATGCTTGACGAGGGACTGGAAGTCATGACACGGCTGTGGAGCGGCAAAGAGGTCAACTATGAGGGCAAACATTATCAGCTCTCGAATATACAGTTTCTGCCGGAGCCACTTCAGCAGCCCCGTATACCGCTCTGGATTGCTGGCTACTGGCCAAATAAGAAACCATTTCGCCGGGCAGCCCACTGGGACGGGATCTTCCCTCTAATCGGCGGAAAGAGCATGGCACCAGAGGATTTCCGGGAAGCAATCGCCTATACCCAGGCACAACGTACCTCTAAAGCTCCTTTTGATGCTATCGCGGGCGGACTGACCAGCGGAACAGATAAAGCCAAAGACATGGCAACGGTCTCGGTATATACCGAGGCCGGGGCAAACTGGTGGCTGGAGACCTTTACCGCACACCATACGCTTGAGGAGGTTCGCCAGCGGATCTACCAGGGTCCCTCAAAGGAATAAGCCGAACAGTGTCTTGTAGCAACAGGTGGCCTTTGATATACTAGTATATATTCGCTACCCTGGCTTTTCGCAGTTCTCCTGGCCCGATGCACTATTTTCTATTTGGTAGGAGGTCATTTCCGATGAACGTGCAGGAAGTGCTACAACTGGTACGCAGCAACAATCTCCGTCTGGTCCGTTTCCAGTATTGCGACAATGGCGGCATTATTCGCGCAAAGGCCACCCACGCAACCAAGCTTGAGTCCCGAATGCAGGAGGGCATCGGGCAGACCCGCGCCATGCAGGCTTTCAGCGGAGTCGAGAATCTTACGGCGGTCGAAGGGATGCTGCCCGTTGGCGAATTCCGCCTGGTTCCCGATCCTCAAACCTTTAGTATTTTGCCTTACGCGCCTCATACGGCCAGTATGATGTGCGATATGATTGATCTGGATGGGTCGCCCTGGGAAGCCTGCCCACGTACTTTCCTTAAACGCATGATGGCCCGCCTGGCAGAGCACGGGATGAGGGCCGAAGCTGGGATTGAGCACGAGTTTTACCTGGCAAAACAGCGCGAAGATGGTACATTTGAACCAGCCGACCAGAGTCTGTGCTATAGCACAATTGGTCTGGATGAACAGGCTGAGGTTGTCGATGCAACCCTGGCCGCGCTGGAAAGCCAGGGGATCTCGATTGAACTGTTCCACACGGAGTATGGTCCCGCCCAGGAAGAGCTTTCGCTCAGGCACAACGATATCTTGAGGACAGCCGACAATACTTGCCTGGTGCGTGAGACGGTGCGTGGGATTGCTCGCAAGTTTGATCTCTTCGCCAGTTTCGCTCCCAAACCATTTCTCAATCTGCCTGGCAGCGGCGCACATATCCACTGTAGCCTCTGGAAAAGCAGCTTGAGCGAGTCGGAGACACAGAATCTCTTCTACGATCCCGACCAGCGCGGCGGCTTCAGTCAATTAGGGAAATATTTTGTGGGGGGAGTTCTCAAACATTTGCGCGGCTTGCTGGCAATTACCTGTGCCAGCCCCAATTCCTACGCCCGCTTGCAGCCACATTTCTGGAGTTCGGCATATATCACCTACGGCTACGATAATCGTGAAGGGGCCATTAGAATTCCTTCGCTATTCAAAGGGCGCGAGGCGCACTCGGCAAATATCGAACTCAAGAGTGCGGACCACAGCGCGAATCCTTATCTGGCCCTGGGAGCTTTGCTGGCCGCTGGCCTGGATGGTATCCAGAACAAAATTGATCCAGGTTATCCGGAAGAGGTCGATCCAGGCCTCTACACTGATGAGGAACGTCGACAACGCGGTATCGAACGCTTTCCACTGACCCTGGCAGAATCTCTGGATGCCCTGGAGAAGGACGAGGTGCTACTGGAGGCCCTGGGACCCTTACTCGCCCGCTCCTACCTGAGCGTCAAACGCGCCGAATTCGAATTTTTCCAGGATAAGCCGATTGAGGCCGAAATCCTACAACATTTCTATAAGTACTAATTCTCAAAACATGCACATGAAGGGGGCGCGGACCTGCGCCCCTTTCATGTTTATCGGCCTCCCAACAAGGCTGCGAGGACATCACCTGCCTTCCCAATCCATGTGTTCAATCCTTTAGTTCCGCACATTTCACACCTTTTATCGTTTATACTGCTATCATACATCAGAAAAAAGTATCTTTTCACGAGCTAAAAGGGCCGGGTTCCGCTTGCCAGACAGTTTATGCCTTGTGTATACTTTGGTGGCAATTTGAATATATTCATTCCAATCGATCAATAGATTTAAAAGACGTCAACAATACAATCCTTAGAGGGGAGATAGATGAATCCGTTTACTCTCATTTGTAGTGCCTGTGGTGCAAGCAATCACCCAAGCCAGACACTGTGCCGGGTTTGCAAGGAGCCACTTTCAAGATCAAACATTAGCCCCTCTCCCCCCTCACCCCTTTCCCCAACCAGAAAGGTATTAAAGCAGCGTTACCGCATCATGCTCGAAGTGGGAAAAGGAGGCATGGGCACAGTCTATATGGGCCGAGATATGCAGCTTGGAGGCCGCCTGGTTGCAATCAAGGAAATGAGCCAGTTTGGCCTCACACCAGAAGAGGAATTCCAGGCCGCCCAAAACTTCCAGAGAGAAGCCCATCTGCTGGCCAAGTTGCAACATCCCAATCTACCAAGCATCTACGATCATTTTGAAGAGAACCAGCGCTGGTATCTCGTGATGAGCTTTGTCAAGGGACAAACACTTGAAGAGTATCTTGAAACAAGAGGCGGCAAATTACCGCCTGATGAAGTTATTCAAATCGGACTCACTCTCTGTAACGTCTTGCAGTATCTCCATACCCACAACCCCCCGATTATATTTCGAGATCTCAAACCCTCCAATATCATGCGAGCAGTAGATGGGCATATTTATCTGATTGACTTTGGAATCGCCCGCTTTTTCAAGCCAGGCAAGCCTAAGGACACCACCGATCGAGGTTCACCCGGCTACGCGGCTCCCGAACAATTTGGCCATACACAGACATCACCAAGCTCAGATATCTATAGCTTAGGGGTTATCCTCTATCAGCTATTTTCAGGCTTTGATATCGCCATCACAACCTTTCATTTTCCACCACTCGATACTCTGGCGCCTGCTGTACCGCCATATATCGTCAAATTAATCTCCCAAATGACAGACATCGATGAGCGAAAAAGACCCCAAAACGTGGAGTTTGTGAAGCGGGGACTTCAGAATCTTAAACAGGATACCGCTCCCTCCGCCACATCGGGGCAATACAAACGAACCACTCAAACATCTCCAACCACGACACGCAAAAAATCGAAAAGAGGACTCATCACAGCATTAATTGTAACTGGAGTAATTCTGCTCCTGCTGGCATTCTATACGCTGCACCCGGCTACAAATCCAGCCCATATAGGCAAAACTACAGCAGTAAACACAACGACGCTGGCAGCCACAAATGGACCTCTGAGAGTACTGAACACCTTTTGTAACGCAATGAATTCAGAGAATCCCGATTTCCAAACCGCCTATGCTCAGTTCTCCAGTCAGTATCAGAGCAAACATTCATTGATTGAATTCCAGAGCATTTTCCAGGGAGCCAGTCGCTGTGTCGTTTCAAGCAGCCCGAATGACAAAAACATGGCCGAGCTCAATATGACGTTAACATGCCCACCACCAGGCGGTGGCCCGCCACCTCCAGGAAATAATCCACCACCAGGGAATAATCCACCGCCAGATGGCCATCATGATGGTCCCCCACCAATCAAAAAACCAGTGGATCTCACCCTGACAAAAGATGGTAGCAATGGTTGGAAAATAGCATCTATTACCGTTGTTGACTACCATTGTGGTCCACCACCCACAGCGGTACCTCCTCCTCCCAAGCCATAAGAACGAGAACAAGCCAAAAATTCTGAGGAGAAAACCAGAATGTTCATTCTTACCTATCACGCATATACTAACCCATTTTTAGCTTCGAATAAGTTATAATCATAGAAAACACATCCTGCTACTATGCCGTTAGTCTCTATACAACCGAGCTTTAAACAGGGGGTTTTCTGACCATCAGGTCAGAAAAAGAGAGTGTATCTACTCAAATATTCTGCTTGCTCAAGACAGAATTCCTGGGGCGGGCCATCCAATTCGTTAACTGAAAACGATTGAGAGGCCCGCAGGGGCATTGCCAGCACGCTCCAGGTGGGAGACGGCTAAAGCTGCCTACCCGGCAAGCTTTCAGCAGGAGCGAAGGCGCCATTGCATCCAGACAGTCCTGTGCTGGGTCCCCCACTGGTGATCTATGCACATGCCACAGCAAAAAGGAGTATACAATGTCAGACTCTGCCTATATCTATAGGATTGAGGGCGGACACCCCGTCATCGGAGAAATTCAATGTTCAGGCGCAAAAAATTTTGTCATTAAAGCGATGGTCGCAGCATTACTTGCGAAAACGCCCACGACACTGACGAACGTTCCCGCAATTGGGGATGTTAATATCACGACTGAAATGTTGACCTCCATTGGTGTGACGGTTACTTATAAAGCTGAAAACACCTTGATCATTGATCCCAGAACAATCTACTCTTCCTCTATTCCCACCCCCCACTCCGGCAGTAATCGCGTACCGATCTTGCTTTTGAGCACGCTGTTGCATCGCTTTGAAGAAGTCTCGGTCCCCTACATGGGTGGCTGTCCCATTGGCGCACGTACCGTTGATTTCCACGTGGGTGCGATTCAGCAATTTGGCGGCGTTGTAGACGAAACAGCGGAAGCCTTTACCGCCCACCGCGTTAAGCCGCTCAAGGGCACACACATCCACCTGCCTTACCCCAGCGTCGGTGCAACCGAAACCTGCCTCTATTTAGCAGTCCTTGCCGAGGGACGCACCCTGATCTCCAATGCCGCGATCGAACCAGAAGTAAACGAGCTGATTACAATGCTGCGTTCAATGGGGGCCATTATTTTTACGTCGTCGGGACGAGAGATTCGGATCGAAGGAGTCAAAGAATTAGATGGAACCCGCATGGAGGTGCTTGGAGACCGAATCGAAGCAGCTTCCTGGGCTTCTCTGGCTTGCGCCTCAGATGGAGAGATTACAGTTCACGGACTGCGGCCCGATAGTCTCGGAAACTTCCTGGCCTACTATCAACAGGTCGGGGGCGGTCTCGAACTGATGGGGCCATCCAGCATCCGTTTTTACCGTAAAGGTCCCTTGCAGCCAGCGATTATCGAGACCGATGTCTATCCAGGTTTCTCGACAGATTGGCAGCAGCCCTTCGCGGTGCTGCTCACACAGGCCAATGGCCCTTCAATTATCCATGAAACGGTCTATGAAAAACGATTTGGCTATCTTAAAGCCCTGAATGAACTGGGGGCGAAAACGCAGGTCCAATCCCACTGCCTGGTGGGAGGAACCACTTGCCGCTATAAAGATAGTAATTATGAACATAGCGCCATAATTGTCGGCCCCACCCCTCTGCATGCCATGGAAGAGATCACTATACCGGATCTGCGGGCCGGGCTGGCCTATGTAATTGCCGCCGCCATTTCTGAAGGTACGAGCACCTTAAAGGGTATCCACTTCCTCGAACGCGGCTATGGAAATATTGTGCCTCGCCTGGCTGAGATGAATCTCAAAATTCAGCGCCTGCACGATAACAATTAACGCTTTTTCTAAAACAAGACAAAAAAGGATGCAACCAGAATTTACTGGTTGCATCCTTGCTCTTCAAGTGAATGAAAGGGGCAACAATTAGTTGTTGTTGAAGTTGTTGGTTGCGTTGTTCTTGGCATTGACTGCTGCCTGTTTGGTTGTGTTCGCGAAGTCCTTTGTCGTGTCCTTGACGGTGCTTGCGGCGTTCTGGGCGATGTCGCTCAGGTCGCTACCCGTGCTGCGAACCTTCGATGCGGCCTGGGCGGTGTAGTCTTTCAACGTTCCGGCAGTCTGTCCGACACGATCCGAAACCTGCTGATAGTACTGATTCACCTGGCTGCCTTCGGGGAGGTTGTTGCGCAGGCTGTCAATACGATCGCTCAATTGCTGGCGCATCTCTTCGCCGCGCATTGGAGCAACAAGCAGTCCAACACCAACACCAACCAGTAACCCCTTAAAAAAGCCATTCATGATATGTTCCCTTTCGTAACGATATGTTTTTAGATATTTTTTAAATCATGGACTACGTCTTTAACGTAAGCTAATATCAATTCTCCTGAAAACACGTTCTATTCAGGCGAATGGTTTCAAATCAAGATTTTCTATCCAAAAGTTCGACTTTAAGGGATTTTGCCTGACCAGAAAGGTTAGCCAATCTCAGTATATCACGCTTACAAACAGGCACATCCATATTTCACGCTCTACCCTACTCCTTAATCTACCTTCAAACCAGCGTCAACACCATCTCAAAGTAGCGAACAAAGCTCGTGTATACCCCCACAAATGGCAGCTCTTTATTCAACTCACGCAGCTTCTCCAGCGAAAAACCTTGCTGGTTAACACGCAGCAGCCAGGCGCGTAACTTCTGGATGCGCTGTCGATCCTGCTCCGTCAGGGGCTGATCGCGCCGACCACGCCCATAGTTATAGCGTTTCAACAACTCAGGATCGCGCTGATAGCCGCGCATCAAAGGAATAAAGACTACTTGTAAGGCTGGCTCACCTACACGTGGTCGTAGATATGCCGTCAATTGCTCCGCGTCGAAGGCACTGGCGCTACTCAAGCTATGAATGAGCTGTGTTCGCCCGCTCAAGGCACTACGGGGAGGATAGATCAAGCGAGCACTGGGAGCAAGCCGCACCTCCGCGAGTTTTCCCACCAGGGTCGCACCGAGTCCCAGCCTTCCAACCCAGCCTTCCAACGAAGGGAGCCACGAGACCTCCTGCTGCCAGGCCTGGACCGTCTCCATCGAGACCGCCCAACGCAGCCAGATCTTTGGTGGCTGCGCCAGCGAATCGAGGAAAAGCAGTTCTTGAAAGGCCAGCAAAATTCCTTCTAAAAAAGCCTCTTGCTTTTCGCGCCGATTGCTCCCAATCACCCAGAGGTCGATAATTCCGGCCTCACGATAGGCTTTATGGCGCATCTGCCACTCCTCCAATTCCAGCGGGGCGCACTGATATTCCACCGCCCAACGTTCGCCGGTCGCGTGCTTCACAAAGACGTCCGCGATCCGGTTGGGACCCGGCAGCCGCTCCTCCAGCGTCACGACTGACTGAGGAAAAAGCTCACGTAGCCAGCCTGCCAGCACGCTTTTACCACGTGCATGGCGTACCGATTCCCCCTCTGTACCCCAGGCACATTCCCCTTTCAAATGCGCGAAATGCAGTTGAATACGCTTCTCACGTCCCCCACGAACATGGACCAGTCCCCGGCAATTCGGACAATGCAAACGCTGCTCCTGCGACCAGCGTTGCAAAAGCTCCAACGGCTGTTCATCGGCTACAATCAATTGCCCTTCCGGGCCGTATGCTACAAGCATCGTAACTTTTCCTTCGCAGGTAGCTGAAAGCTCTTTAGATCTTTTATTCTAACTATATTATAGCCTGATATGCCCCTCTCTACCCACCAAATATTCAATATAATAAAAGCAGAGAGCTTCAAACATCCATACGCTCACAGGTCAAAGTATGTAACCACGTAGCATTTCTACGCACTCCTTGCTATGCTATAACTATGACTTCCTTCCAACGCACTTTTCGATTATAATCACAGCAATTACAGACGCTACTAACCATCAATCTTGAATCAAGAACCTTTCCTTACAAAGAATCCAGAGCAGGAGCAGGCGATGTTAGATTTCAGTGCGATCCCGATCATTGATAATCACTGCCACCCGATTGTACGTCAACAAAAAGTTGACATCGCGGGATTTCGAGGCTATTTAACCGAGGCAACTTCGGTTGAATTCGCGCACAAACATGTGCCAAACAGCGTCTACTATCTATGGTTTCTCCGCCAGCTCGCACAATTCCACGATTGTGAAAGGAATGAAGCGGCGATTCTTGCTGCCCGCGACTCGCTGGA
>DASSXK010000699.1:0-10489 GCA_035703945.1 Ktedonobacteraceae bacterium
CCTCGCATATAGTAGCGCTGCGAAGGGCTCTTTTCTTTATTGTCAGACTTAGTATGCTTTTCTTCTATGGCGTGGTGCAAGGATAAATGCGATGATCATCCCTGCAATCAAGCCGCCGATGTGGTCCCAGATGCCGATGCCAGGTGTACTGAAGCCAAAGAACAGGTTCAGCCCCAGCCAGAACAACCAGTTGCCGATTGCTCCCCGACCATAAGCCCCCAGCGCGCTGCGATTGACGATGTAGAAAACGCCCAGTGCTCCAAAGACGCCGAAGATTGCGCCCGAAGCTCCGACGGCGAGCACGTTTGGTCCCATCAAAAACAACGTTACGATGCCACCAACGATACCTGAAATCAGGTAGATTCCCAGATAACGCAGCTTGCCATAGGTGATCTCAACGGCCGTTCCGATAAAGTAGAGCGTAAGCATATTCAAGCCAATATGTAAAATGCCTTCGTGTAAGAACATTGCCGTGAAAATTCGCCAGACTTGTCCCTGTAGAACTAACGCATTATATTGGCCACCCATAGCGATCGCGACATCACTGCTGATGCTAAGGAAGTTTCCGCCGCTCAGAAGAACTGAGATCAGGAAAACTACCACATTGATCACGATCAGCGACATCGTGATCAGATTGGGGTAGCGACTCAGGGCGAAACGCGTCCGTATCATCTGGCGACGCATCACCGTATTGTTGTTCGTATTCCAGGATGGAACCTGTTCTTGCTCACGAGCCCGATTCGGAGTTGGATTCGTTTGGTCAGGCATGTTCGGTAGCGAAGGCGTCTCGTAACTTGTTCCGGAGGCTACGCGAGCCTGCTCTTCAATCGGCGGAAAACAGTTCTCGAAACGACCACCAAAGGAGAGACGAGCGGCGCGGGAGCGGGAGAGACCAGCATCATAGGTTTGCCCTTGCAGGCGGAAGAGATAGCTGCGTAAAGCATGGGCATAGGCATTGCCTGGATCTTTGCTGATCGCCTCATCGACGTGTTGCATGGCCCGCTCGTAGCGTCGCTCCAGGAGATCTAACAAGGACTGGGCCAGCGAGCTTTCAGGGCCCCCATCTGGCTGTAATTCTAAAACACGTTTGCTGGCCATGATCACAACCCGCGTGGAGTTGAGTGCCAGATTCGCCTCCGCCAGTCCCAGATGGACCATCGGATTTTCTGGTTCGATTTGTGCCGCGTGGGCATAGGCAATTGCCGCCTCACGCCCCTGGCCCTGAGCAAGTGCTTGTTTGCCTTGCTCCAGATAGGCCTGAATATCAAGCTGAGCTTCCAAAAGATTAGCCTCCAATGAGATGTATCACAATAACCGCTAACACAAAGGTCCCGATTATTGCTAAAAGCGCAATGGGCCAGCGGCGAGCAAGACTGTGTGCATCGCTTAACGAACTTTCCGGGTCTGCCAGCCCTCGATCGGGAGGTCGATAGCTGGGGGAGAACCACCAGCCAAGCAGGCAACCACTGCAAAAGCCCGCGATATGAGCATAATTATCAACGTTAGGTATAAAAAGGCCGATACTGAGATTAATACCAATTATTATAACGAGCCAGAGCAACGTTGGGACCCCATTATAGAGAAATGCCCTTCGATGGCTGACAACAAAGACACAGTAGACGCCCACAAGTCCAAAGATTGCGCCCGACGCTCCTACACTTACTTCATTCGGCATAAAGTAAGTACTCGCGATAATGCTGATTATCCCGGTCAAGAGATACAAATACAGAAAGCGCAGGTGTCCCAGCAGCCGCTCCAGGAAGAAGCCCAGGAACACGAAATTAAACATATTTAGCGCCACATGTAAGAGGTTCGCATGGAGAAAAATGGGTGTCAACAGTCGCCAGTACTGGCCACTGCGCAATAAATCGTTATCTTTTGCGCCATATCGCACCAGTACATCTACATTTTCATCGTTGTTTAGAAACGTATGCCAGATGCCTGCCAGGCTGTGCTGGCCCTCCAGAAGCGCGACTTGATAGGCTGTAAAGAGCCAGATCGCCACTGTCAGAGCCGTTACCAACCACGTGACCCAGGAAACACGCGCTATACCCCGTTGATCGCGGTGCTTGCTTAAGGCTGTACGATAACTTAATTGCACGCGGCGCGTTTGCTGTAGTTGCTTATTGGACGAAGGTAGCGACTTTTCCACTCATACCTCAGGATTGTGCTTCTCCTATATGTACGATTGAGCGGGGAGAAGGTAGTAATCTCTCTTTCTTGCAAAGAATTATAACGTCTCTTGTAAAGGATTATAGCTTATTTGAGAAAGCCGGCGAGATGCGAAAAAGTTGTAATTCCGTTCAAAATAAATTGAATTGCCAGCGCCGCCAGCAGGATACCTAGAATGCGCGAAAGCACCAGGATACCGGTTTTACCCACATAATTTACAATCCACATGCTGCTCCGCATCACCAACCAGGCAACCAGAAGCGCCGAAATGATAGCAGCCGCGACGGACAACATATTCAATATACTGCTCGAACTGCTGGCTGCCTGGTCTACATACAAAATCGTAGTAGCGATTGTGCCGGGTCCAGCAATCATTGGAATTGCCAGTGGGAAAACGCTAATATCCTCGCGGGTCATTGCTTCTTCTTCTTCCGTTTGGGTTTCGCGCGCGCCAGATGAACGGCCAAAAAGCATATCGACGGAGACGAGGAAAAGCAGGACACCACCTGCGATGTTAAAGGCATAGAGGTTGATGCCGAGGCGATCAAGCAAAAAACGACCTACAATTGCGAAAAAAGCGATAATTATAGCACTGATCACGATGGAACGCGTTACAATAGTTCGACGTTGCGCTTCTCCCATATGTGCGGTAAGGCCAATCACTACAGGAGCCAATCCGACCGGATCAATAATTGTAAAAAAAGTAACGAATGCTTGTATTGTGAAAAGCACGAAAGTACACCCCCAAGATTACACTGCTTCAGTATATCATTTATGGGGGTGTACTTGTATGGTCAAGTTATCTTATCTATGTAAAAAGAACTATTAGCTTTTTGTCGCCAGATTACGCGCGGCGATAATATCGACGGCGATGTCCCCACGAGCGATATGTGATCATGTGCCAGAGAGCGACAAGGATAATCGCACCAAGTAACGCCTTAAACAGCGGAACTCCATAAATGACGGGATCGCCCGGAATTGAGATGAGGATGACGTGGGTGAGTAGCCAAATGCCGAGAATGGCGGCCAAAATTGCGCCGACAAAACCGAAAGGCAGGCGCCAGCCAACAATGAACTCGGCTACAAGGCCCACGATGGCCGCAATAATCAGGTAAATGATCTGACTTTCCGTAACCGCCCAGACCCAGCTACCGATTTTGATTGTCAGCAGTACTGTGTCCGCGAATAGATTGCCAATGAGCATGTCTTTCCTCCTTGATGGGACATAGAGACGTGTTGCTTGGAAAATTTATGAGTACGTATCAATAATGTCCTTCACTTGAGAAGCATCTTCTATTTACTAGATGGTTGTCAACGCAAAAGATCGTCGTCAACAGCAAAGATCCTTTTCAAATGATTCAGGCCATCTGCCTCTAATGTATGTTATATGGACGTTGGATGGCTTCTAAATGTTTTTTCCAACTCAGCCTTTAATGTGAATACGAGCGAAGAGCATTAAGCGTTTCAAATTTGCGTTGTGTGTATCGGTCTGCTAATCACCGCGCTTTAAGTATAATTTGTATTATTCCCGAAAACAAGCAGCCAGAGCTACTAAATGGCGTAGATATTGCTGAGTTTTCTCAAATTGTCTAGAATGCTGTGAAGGCAGACCTGATAACGTGCTCTTTAAAGACCCTTCCAACGGCGCTCTCGCGCCTCCTGAAGCTTCCCAAGCAGGCAGCATTGGAACGCTTCACCGTTGATTGTTTCTGGCAAGGTTCGTCCTGGCTTCTCAAGCGCGTTCAGTCAGTGAAGCGAATGGTTTGCCAGAAATATGACATAGTATGAGAGTCCTCTCGATGTGCCGATAAAGTTTGTTAACGGAATCAAATTGTCAGGTGCATCTGTACCTGTTAAGAACTTCTAAAACGTGTAAGAGAAGAGATCGAGAAGATAGATGAACGTGCGGCCAGAAAATGCCCATTGTAAGGGTATTTCATTTCTCTATTCCAATGTTATTATCCACTTAAACTTTAATCTGGAGCCTTTCGGCTTCTGGCGCCATCAGTGGCTGTTTGTTGTTCTGTAAGTAGGTTATAATCAAGGCATACTTATACACGTACAATATTATTAAAATAACGGTTTGTTTTTGGAGGAGTTTTATGCAAAGCGTGAAGAGGTTCGCGATCATTGCGGGAGCCATCGTTGGCATCCTCATTATTGCGGCGATTACCCTTGCTGCCGTATTCAATGCCTGGTTAGATATACTCTATGTGGTTCTTATTATTGTCGCTAGTTTCGTTTTGCTGTCAACCCTGACCCTGATTTTTGCCACGTTTGAGCTGATTCGTACGATTCAGGTTGTACGTGATGAGACCAAGCCTCTATTGGCTTCAGTTCAGGATACCGTTGGAGTCGTGAAAGAAACAGCGCGTTCCGCTGGTCAGACCGTTTCAAGCGTTGGTGCTACTGCCAGAATGACGAATGAATTCGCGGTCTCTCCGACCGTTCATGCCGCCGCTGCTGTCGTTGCTGGCCAACAGATGCTGAAGGTCTTCATGGGTCGTGGTCATGTTGGCAAACGTGCTGACCGAGCTCGACGTATGGAAATGCAGGCCGCTGAGGTCCCTGCGGAGAGGAACCACGCATGACGAGTGCTTATGTCTTTGCAAGTGATCCACTTGCGGCCTGGGGGCAGGCGGCGGCGATCGTCTTGCTGGTTGAACTGTTTTTCTTTATCCTGATTGGTCTGGCGTTGGCCTTTGGTCTGGCATTCGGTCTTACCTGGATTCATGAGAAGGCTCAGTTGCTCAAAAAGCTGCGGCCATTTGTCGATAGCCTGAACATCACATCGGAAGCCTCGCTTCAGCATGAGTCGCTACCAAACACGGCCCCCAGTAACAAGATTGTGCGGTCCGTTGCTCAGGTTCCAGGTCAGCTTACGAAGGTGGACGAGAAGATCCAGCAGGGGAACGATAAAGTCGCGCATGCCGTGATCGAATTCCATGGCCGTACCGAGATGGCTAAAACCGTCTTGAAGAACATCTTCTTACCTGGCTTGAACAAATCAACCCAGAGGAGTAAGATTTTGGAGCCGAGTTTTGAAAATGGGACACAAGAATATGTTCCCACCGAAACAATGACTCCTCAGAATGGTGAGGAGCGTAGGAATAACGGACTCGAGACATTAAGAAATGTCACTGCTCGTTGAGTATGTTCGCCGGTTTGGGCTTTTCCAGCGCAATGCACGTCTCTATCTTATAAATAACGTTTTAACCGGGGTAACTACAGGGATGCTCCTGTTGCTCTATAATCTCTACCTGTCTTCATTGCATTATCGGGCGGATTTTATTGGGCTGGTCCTTCTTGTAGGAACCCTCGGTGCTGGCATCGCAATCTTTCCGGCGGGCATCCTGATTGACCGCTTTAGCGGTAAAACTATCCTTATCTACTCCACTGTCCTGATCGCAATTGCCGGTGCTTGCCAGATTCTCTTTCGGCAACCTGTTCCCTTGCTACTAAGCGCCTTCTGTGCGGGTGTCGCCGCGTCCTTCTCTCTCGTTATCAATGCTCCCTTTCTGACAAACAACAGTACACCGGTGGAGCGACCACATCTTTTCAGTTTAAATCTCTCGCTAATTCTGATTACGGCCGTAATTGGTAAGTTGCTGGGCGGCTTTATGCCTGTCTGGCTGCGCTCCCAATCGTGGCTTATGTTCTCTCTGCCTGTCAGGCTTAGCTTTTTGCTGGTTTCTGATCCTGTGGCGCGTGCCTATGAGTTGAGTTTGCTTTTCGCGGGCATTATTGCGGCACCGGGCTTTATTCCTCTGTTCTTGATGGAAGATGATCGCCACCTTCATCCGGCTCGCGCGCAAAATGCTGCAAGTATTTCCTTGCGAGAGCGTCTGAGAAGCCTGTCAGTGGGCATGCAAACCTGGATACGACAAAAGGGACTACTGGCAAGACTGAGCAGTCCTATCGTCCTAATAGCGATTGTGATGGGGTTGCGTGGTCTGGGCGAGGGTTTCTTTCTTCCCTATTTTAATCTCTATTTTGTCAATCACCTGGGCGTCTCAACGGCCTTGTTCGGTCTGATTGATAGTGCCACAACCTGCATTGCCGCCGTCCTTACCCTGGGAGCTCCCTGGCTAGCCGAACGGATTGGCAAGCTGCCTACAATTATTTTCACGCAACTTGTCAGCATCCCAATGCTGGTGACGCTGGGTTTTGTTGGCTTCGTGCCGCTTGTAATTGTGTTTTACACGTTGCGCTATGGCTCGATGAACATGGCTGATGGCCTGTTGGATGTGTTCTCGATGGAAGCGGTTCCTGATCGTCAACGTGGTCTGGCCAACAGTAGCTATCAGGCGGTCTTTCAGGCTGCCAGTGCCATCAGCACGCCGCTTGGTGGTGTGATGATTGTTGCGCTGGGCTATATGCCGATTTTCCTGAGTGGGGCGGCCTGTTACCTGCTGGGAGTGGTCTTGCTCTGGAGCTGGTTTGGCCACAGACGTACCCGCCAAACTGAGCCGGATCACACTCAGTTGCCAGATGTGGTTCAGGGAAATCCGGAGGGGGCGCATCCGCTGATATAATTTCCTGGTTTTTCGGCTGGGGCAAATATGGACACAAAAAAAGACCTCTTACGCCATGGCGTAGAAAAGAGGTCTTTTTTATGTGCTTTTACTTATGCTTCGACGGCGTCTTTGGCTCGTTGTGTCACCTTGATGAAGATCAAGGTCAGCTCAAATAGAATCGACATTGCCGTACCCAGGATGATTGGACTATAGATGTCCGCACCCGGTGTCAGGAAGGTTGATGCAACCCACATACCTACGTGGATCACCGCTCGCTTGCGTTTCAAAAGCTCTAACGAAACCAGGCCAACCGAGGCCAGGAATGTCAGAACCAGTGGAATCTCAAATACGATTCCAAAGGCCAGCAAGAAGAATGCCACAAAGGTAAAGTAGCTATCAGCCGTTACCAGTTCCGCGAAACGGTCGGAGGCAAACGTTACCAGGAACTCTACCGGATAGCGCAGTACCACATAACCGAGCGCGACTCCTGCTGCGAAGAGAATAATCCCAATGAAGATGAATGGGACGGCATACTTGCGCTCTTTATCCAGCAGGCCAGGCTCAATAAAGGCCCAGACCTCGTACAGGATGACTGGAAGCGCAAACAAAAATCCAACAGCAAAGGCAAGTTTCAGATAGACTGTAAAGCCCTCCGCGATTCCGGTCACAACCAGTTTTCCGTGTGTCAGAGCATCCGCCTGCGTTGGCAGTGGAGCTTGTAAGACATACATGATCTGTGAGCGGAAGAAGAAGGCGATGATACCGCCAATCACTATTGCAATCAACGAGACGAAGATGCGTTTACGCAACTCTTCCAGGTGATCTACCAGTGACATCGCGGAGGCATCGTTATCGTCTCCATCTCCGAAAATGCCGTTATACTCATCCATCGCTGCCATCGGGTTCTCCTGGTCAATTTTTTCTGTTGCCATATAGGCTCCCCTAAGCAGTGCTATCCAATAACGTTATTCAAAACTGTTTGGTTGAGCTGTGGTCGTGGTCGTGGTTTTGTGCTCAACCGTCACATTTTCCTGAGGATAGTAACCACCCTCGTAGTGTTGCTCCTGAGCGATAACTGCTGGGGCTTCTTTGACAGCGGCCTCCTCTTTGGCGGCAGCTTCTTTTTCTTTCTCTTTTTCTTCTTTATCCGCTGTGACTTCGCTCATGCCTTTTTTGAAGGCTGTGATGCTTTTACCGATCGAAGCGCCCATTTCAGGGAGACGTTTTGGTCCAAAGATTAACAACGCCACAACGAGAATAACGATAAGGTCGAGACCGTGAAATCCTGGAATCATGAGAGGTTTCCTTTCTGTATCGAAAACGGTTCGCGTGCCTCAACTATCTGAGACAACTATCCATTTACCAGCAAACTTGTAAACTTTATAAAGCAATTTTTGTATCATAAACGTGAAATGGAAGTGGATTCTGCTCAGGAGAAAGATGGTTGGCCGCTTTCCTGACCCTGACCAAAGAGGCTCACTTCAAGCGAACGCAGTGCTTCCATTCCCAGGCCGAGCGCACCTGCGCCAGCGGCCCCGGCCGCGACCAGACGCAGCGCCTCGCGGCGGCTGAAGCGGCGTTTATGCCAGCTTGCTGCCAGAGCCTCCTGCTCTTCTATTGCAGCGGCTTCCCGGCGCACGGATGCGCTGAGCCGTTGCTCCAGTGCCGTGGGTGCCTCGCCCTGTGGACCATAATGGCGCAGCAGCAAGGTTTCAAGTGAGTCGTTGTGCATATCCTACTCCCATTTCAGTGAGAATGAAGTGTCCAGTCGTGCCAGGGGTGTCGAAGGTAATCCTCGGGTTCGGCTCTCGACCCGCCCCTGTTGATCCTGAGATCTATCTGTGCCCTGTCTGGCCTGTCCCTGGCTATTGGGTGACGTTTCAGCGCGCTCAATCAGGTTCTCGCCGCTCTCAAGCGCGTAAAACTGCTGAAACTGTTTGCGGGCCCGGGCCAGTCGTTGGCGTACCGCCGCTTCCTGAAGGTCCAGCATATTGGCGATCTCTCTATTTGAGAAGCTACCAATAATTGAGAGGACCAGGCAGGCCCGTAGCGGCTCACTTAGTTGAGCCAGCGTACGTTGTACGGCATCGCGTTCCGCGACCTGCGCTTCAGGACTCTCTCCGCCTTTGGCTCCATAGCCGACGGGTTGGATCGAGGCGGCCTGCTCGCTGATTGTCTCGGTCTCACCGGCGCTGTCCTGCTGCTTGCGTGTCATACTTGAAAACGGCACAAAGCGGAACAGGTTACGTCTTCGCTGCTGCATCCGCACCGTATTCAGTGCGATCCGTAGCAGCCAGGCCTTTGGTTGAAACTGGCCCTGGCTTTTGGCCCGTGCCGCTTCAAATCCTTTTAGTGCCTGGTGAAACGTATCTTGCGTCAGATCCTGGCTCTCTTCCCAATCATTGGTAAGACCGTAGATGGTATGAAAGACCAGCCGACCATATTCTTGAATGAGACCTTCAACAGCCTGGGCTGCGGAATTTTTGTTCACAGATAAAACTCTTTACAGCAATTCAGAATTGTATGTACTAAGATGCACGACGATGGGAGTTTGTGACATTCGATTTTTGCTTGAGAAAAACTCACTATGAAAACACACATGTGAAGAATTTCTATCCAGGTATACGTCTTATGAGGAGTATCGGATCGATCAGGGTCGTGAATCAGCCTGAGGATTGGCTGTCAAGCGTTACAAGGGCCGTTTAGGAGCGCCAGGAGGGCGAGCGTAATCGGGCTGAAGTGACGAGGGTGCTGAAAAAGAAAAAAGAGACGGCGAGACCGGAGCTTCTGATAAAAGTTGTTCCTGTCGCGGTCCGCCTCTTTTCTCAAGAATTATCGCAGATGCTCTTCTATGTAATCCTCGGCCTCCTGGACCGTTGTAATCTTTTCTGCATCCTCGTCCGAAATTTGGAGTTTGAACTCCTCTTCGAGAGACATGATTAACTCGACCAGGTCGAGTGAGTCTGCGTTGAGATCCTCAACAAAAGAAGCACTGGGGACCACTTCGTTTTCTTCAACACCGAGTTGGTCCACCACGATTTTTTTAAGACGCTCTGTAACTGTCGCCATTATTTCACCTCGCTTTCAGCATGTGGAATAGGCTGCTGCTGTGCCCGATTAAATATAGTACCGAGAACACCGTTGATAAAGCGGCTAGAGGCGTCGCTACCAAAAAGTTTGGCAAGTTCAACGGCCTCGTTGATTGCAGCCTTTGCTGGTACCGTATTATTAAACAGAATTTCATAGATTGCAAGTCTTAGGATATTTTTATCAATTCGGGCCATCTGTTGCAGGGGCCATTCGCGTGCGGCGCTCTGGATATGTGCATCAATATCGGCAAGATGCGTGCTGACACCCGTCACTAACTCGTCGGCGTATTCCATTACTTTCGGTTGCAGATGACGCTCTTCAGCATGACGCTGCAACACCACCTCTGGTGCATGATGGACTGTGTCATATTCGTAAAGTGTTTGCAGCGCAATCATCCGTGCTTGTCTGCGTATCCCTATAGGCATGGGTATCCTCAATTGTTGTTAGCTATGCTCAGGCTGGCTCTTGCTGATCGCTCGTTTTTGGATTTACACAACATCCTGAATGTAGACGTTCACTTCTTGCACCTGCATGCCGGCCATATGTTCAATGGCAGAAGCAACTTCGTCCTGGACCGCTGAGCCGACTTCTACAATATTGATTCCTGAAGCCACGACGATATACAGATCAGCCGAAACGGTATTGTCTTTGATCGTAAGAGCTACGCCCTGTTTGGGTACTTCTCGCCCAAGTAGACGAGACCACTGATC